>CAZQAF010000088.1:0-13418 GCA_964591175.1 uncultured Desulfobacteraceae bacterium
CCTTCGCTCAGTTTAGGTTTATTTATATTACAAGCCCATTTGCTTAAAGATCTATTGTCCATTTCTGATCGTCTATGATAAGAATGTTCGCCATATTTTAATTGACCAAAGACCTTATTAATTCGTATGTAACATTATCCATGACTTCTATCCCCCAGCCCAGATCTTCCAATTCTTTGTTCATATCGCTGATGGTGAAATGTCTATGTTTGTTTAAAATATTAGAAATATCCTGGATGAGTCTAGGGGTTTCAATGGGGATAAACCCCCTTGCTTGAAATCTCAGAAATAAATCATCTAATATGTTTTTCATCTATAGGCCCCCTTTGAATTCACCAGAGGCTAAGGATTCAAAAAGAAAAGCATGTCTATGATTTTTGTTTGAAACGTGAATAGTTGACCCCCCTGTTGCCATATTGTTTATGCAACGTTAGGGAAAATTATCATCTTTAAGAATACGAACACATATCAAACAGCTATCGAGTTGACATCGTCAAGAGATACCAAATCCACGTCGTCAAAAAAGAGTTCCACCGATCCTTCCTCAGATGAATCGTATAGCGCCATGACTGATCCGGCGATTTTGCTAATATATGGTTCGATGGGAAATATATTGTGGGTCCGAAGGATTGATACCAAGGCGTCCATTCCCTTGGAAATGGAACTCACAATCATCTCACTTTCGTAGTTTTCTTCGCAGAGTAATGAAAAATCTCCCTTTTGCAGCATTGAAGACGCCACTTTATTCAGGTTTTTGTCGATGATTGCATATTCCTTTATTTTGAGTTTATTTCTGTCATCATTTCGAGAAATCACATATTTTTGACGCATATTGTCTCTCCTTTTCTTTCGGTTTCTATACTTATGGATTATCTGTTTAATAAGGTCTGTGCTTTGCCTGAAATCACTTGCAGCCGGCTTAGAGAATATATCGTTCGCATATTTTGCGGTAATGATAGCCGTATATTGATAGCGTTATTGCCAGTGATATCAGTCTGGGCTTGCGGATCAGGGTCCAGAGCATCAGTGTCCAGTAATGAAAACGCTCCTTCCCCAAAACCCCGAGCCGGAAACCGGATCGAAAGATTGAAAGGAACCGCTGAATATCCAACGGCTGGTTGATTTCAGGCGCCTTTAGTTCCTTCAGCAAAGTTTTGACCCGACAGTAGTAGTTTTTAGGAGAATAAATCTGTTTCATAATCGATTGATACCCGTCCAAAAGCCTGTCTATGCCCATTCGGGGAATGATGTTGGTTGTTCCGTCAACATTATCTCCGGAAAAGGTATCGATTATCCGGCTTTCCCGTTGAAGCCGATCAAAAAGACGGGTTCCCGGAGGGGCCTGGAGCATTCCGACCATGGCGGTTACGATGCCGCTCTTCTGAATGAAATCGATCTGCCGCTGGAAAATAGAAGGCCTGTCGCTGTCAAAGCCCACAATAAAACCGCCCATCACCTGCAACCCTGAACGGTGGATAATCGCGACACTTTCAAGGAGATCCCGGTCTTTATTCTGGGTTTTATGACATTCCGTGAGACTGACCTCATCGGGCGACTCGATGCCGATAAAAACGGAATCGAATCCGGCCGTTACCATCATGTCCAAAAGTTCAGGGTCATCCGCGAGATTGATGGAGGCTTCCGTTAAAAAAACACATCCCTTTTTATTCTTGCGCCATTCAATGAGGGCGGGAAGTAAATGTGTCTTGAGGTAGACCTTGTTCCCAATAAAATTGTCGTCAACAAAAAATATACTCCCGCGCCATCCGGAAGCATAAATACGGTCCAGTTCCGAGATGATTTGCCGGGGTGTTTTCAAGCGCGACCGGTGACCGAATAACGCCGTCACATTGCAGAATTCGCAGTTGTACGGGCATCCTCTGGAAAACTGAATGTTCATGGACGCATATCGTTTCATCTTTACAAGATCCCAGGAAGGCGTCGGGGTGTCGAAAAGATCGCAAAAGCCGGAAGCCCTGTAGACCTTTTTCGGTGAACCGTTGTACAGGTCCGACAAAAAGGCAGGCAGTGAGAGTTCTGCTTCGTCCAGCACGAGATGATCCACATCCTTGAATACATCGGGTTCAGAGGTAAACAGAGGCCCTCCGGCAACGACCGTTAAATTTAAAGCGTTACAACGCGCGATGGTTTGTTTGGCTGATTCCCGCTGAACCGCCATGCCGCTGATAAAGGCCATATCCGCCCATAAAAGGTCTTTATCCGTAAGGCTTTCCACATTTACGTCCACAAGGCGCTTGGTCCAATCTTCCGGCAACATCGCTGCGACGGTGAGCAGACCGAGCGGCGGGAAAGCCGCTTTTTTCCCGATAAAACTTAAAGCGTATGTAAAAGACCAGAATGTTTCTGGAAATTTTGGATAAATGAGGAGAATGTTCATAATATAAACCTCCTTGCCAAGTAATTTTGCCATATTTTTTATGGTCAGGGGCTATGCCGGGCTATCTTACTCCTGACGGCATTAATGGCATCCATTCCTTCCGAATGGGAAACCGTGTGGATTTCAATTTGCGGCGATTCGCATAAAAGGCTCTTTGTTCCAAGCAAAACGCAGAATCTGTATGATTTTATGTGATCGTCCAGATCTTCACGGGTTTCCCACTCCGATATCAAACTGAAAACGTTCTTGTCTTCGATGTCCAGTAAAACGTGACAGCTCCGACATCCCTTCTCATTTTCCGTTGGTCCAATCATTGAGAGAAGTGTTTGCATAACCTCTGTCCGCTTTTCTGGAAGTACATTCATGGTAATCCTGATAATAATCACGAGAACCTTCCTCTCAGCAAAGACAATAAACGCTTATTGGTATGGTTTGGGAATTTTTCCACCCGGACCGCTGCCAAAAAATAATCAACTGCCTGCAATTATATATTCAAGCATCGTGCCAGGCAGACGGAGTACAACTTAAATTGGTCCAACATAATGATATTTATATAATATATTTATAAATGAGACGGGTCGAGGAGGGCTCGTTTGGTGTAATTACATGGTCATATATGACAAAAGGTCATATATGACCATGTTTGGCGTCCTTGAAGTGGTGTTTATGCCTTTGTTTATTGCGAGCGGATACCCAATTTCCGCATGCGGGCACGCAGTGTGCTGCGGTTGAGCCCAAGAATTTCCGCAGCCCCGTTTTTGCCGCTCACTTTCCAATGGGTCTGCTCAAGCACCTGAATAATATGGGCGCGCTCAACCGCTTCCAGAGTTTGTGTTGTCTTCGTTAAATCCTTATCTGATTTCTTCAGTTCATCCACCAGGCGCAGCTTGGGACCCGACGAGTTGATCACCGCACGTTCAAGGACGTTTTCCAACTCCCGGACATTTCCGGGCCAGTGATAATTTCGTAAGGCATCCATGACGGTCACGGGAATGAATTCAATGGTCTTGCCCATTCGCTTTGAAATTTTTTTGAGGTAAAATTCCACTAGAAGCGGTATGTCTTCCATGCGATCCCGGAGCGGCGGCATGGTAATCGGAAAAACATTTAACCGGTACCAGAGATCGTCACGGAAACGGCCTTTACGGACTTCTTCCTCCAGATTACGATTTGTGGCGGCAATAATCCGTGCATCGACTTTGATGGTTCGGGAGCTGCCCAACCGTTCAAACTCGCCATCCTGGATCACTCTGAGCAGCTTTGGTTGTAACTCCAGTGGCAATTCGCCGATTTCATCCAAAAAAATGGTAGTGCCGTTGGCGATTTCAAATCGCCCAAGATGTCTGGAATGGGAACCGGTGAAAGCACCTTTCTCATGGCCGAACAATTCGCTTTCGATCAGGTTTGAAGGCAGTGCAGCGCAATTTACTTTTACCAAAGCCCGATTTTTGCGCAAGCTCAAGCCGTGAATGGCCCGGGCGACCAACTCTTTGCCGGTTCCTGTCTCGCCCAGAACCAATACGATGGTATTGCTGCCGGCAATTTGTTCAACTTTATAGAGCACGTATTTGAGCCCGTCACTTTGACCGATAATGTTCTCATGGTTGTATTCCAGTTTAATTTCTTCTTGCAGGTATGCTCTTTCCGCTTCCAGTTGATCTTTTAACTTTTTTATTTCGGAAAGGGCGGTTTCAGCTGTTTGTTTTCTTTTTTCCGCCGCTTTCCTTGCAACGATAAGTTCGGCCGTTCGATTTTTAACAAGTTCTTCAAGATCTCTTTTATAATATTCCCGGTCAGTCACATCTTCAATGGCCAAAAGGATCAGTTGGGTTTGGTTCGACTTTCTGTAAATCCGCCTGGCGTTTAAATGCATTATCTTTCGACCGATGGTTTCAAAGTTGTGTTCCACTTCAAAGTCATGGAATAGGGAATTTTGAGGAAGGATGTCTTCAAGCAATTCTCTAAGTTTTGGGATGTTCCATTGGCCGTTGCCGAGATCATATATTAATATCCCCTCTGTCTCATCCGGTTTGACGTTGAACGTCCGGTAGAAGGAACGATTGGCTTTTACAACCTTCAAATTAAAATCAAGCACCACTAAAGGCTCACGAATCGAATCCAGGAAATTGTCAAGAACGTCAATATAGGTTTGCAACCTTTGTTTATCGTTCTTAGACTTCTTATATTTTGGTTTCATTTTTCCGGATGGTTGATTGCTCTTCATTGGGAAGGTCCGCGCTGTACCTCAAATGCGTGTAAACAAAACCGATAGGGATGATAATGTCTTAATTTCAATGCGTCATCCTTGCGGTTTGAACAATTTTTTATATCTCTGCCAATGGTTCGATATGAATTATACCAGGGGTATTTGAAACGATCAATAAGGAATTTTGTTGATTTTTAATAGGTGTTATGGAGCACTAACAAATTGAACGATCTTTTCGCCATCTTAAAACGGCGCTCAATCCTTTTTGTGCAACTCTTTTATCTTGAAGTTCGTAGAAGATGCCAAAATTTAAAGCATTGATTACATCTGATGATGATAATTCCCGGGAAGCCTTATTGTTTTTTGTATAAGCGCAATGCCATTTTTATTGAACTATGGAGTTTATTAATTCGTATGTAGTATCATCCATGATTTCTATCCCCCATCCCAGATCTTCCAATTCTTGGTTAACATCAGTGATGGTTGAGTATATAGGATTGTTGAAAACATCAAAAACATCTTTCATGAGTCCCGGGATTTCAATGGGTATAAAACCTTTTGTTTGAAACCTCAGAAATAAATCACCTAATCTACTTTCCATCTTTTTACCTCCTCAATAAATCTTATTTAAAGTCGCTACCCATGCCATGAGCAGTACTTTGGCCGCCTGCCATAGTGTTGTGTTCAATCACGTTTTCTCTGTTCGAGCGAAAAGACTTTTCTGAGATGGCTTCTAATAGCGTCGCCCTCCACCTGGTCTTCCTCCTCCTCTTGCTCCTCCGCGAGTTCCTCCGCCGTGCCTTGGTCCTCCGGGTCTTGCGCCACCCCGTCGGCCTTCTGAGCGTGGACGGGCTTCACTGACATTAAGGCTTCGGCCTTTCAAATCCTTCCCATTCAAACCTTCGATTGCAGACTGTGCTTCAGCTTTGGCGGGCATCTCCACAAATCCAAAGCCTTTTGATCTTCCAGTGTAATTGTCTTTTATAACTTTGACGGTGTTGACTTCTCCATAGGCCTCAAAAGCCTCTTTTAAATTCTCTTCGGTCGCCTCATGCGATAGATTACCTACGTAAATATTCATTCTGATCTCCTTGTTTGTATATTTTCTCCTTCATTCCGAGACTGATTTGAATCTTCATCAGATTTTATAATGCTTTTATTCAATTTTCGCTGTCTCTTTAGTTCCTTCTTTTCCTTCCTTGCTAATTCTTTTCGACGTTTATTAAATTTTTGATTTGATTTGGCCAATTTGTTACCTCCTTGGCGGTTGATTTTGATGGTGACAACAAAAAAAGGAGCGATGAGCGGACTTGTTTGAGGTTTAAGGTCTGATGATAGCGAATAGTGAAAGTGTAAATTTAGATTAAGCAAAAGGGGCATTCCCCCAATATTGGAAGGGATGCCCATTTTATTCAGAACGCAAGGTTAGATTACAGTGACATTTGCAGCAGCAGGGCCTTTGGGTCCTTTCTCTATGTCAAAGGAAACTCGGTCACCATCATTGAGGGATTTAAAACCGGCAGAATTGATTGCTGAATGATGGACAAACACATCCGGTCCGTCTTCCTGCTCAATGAATCCGAACCCTTTTCGGTCGTTAAACCATTTAACAGTTCCATTGGTCATGATAACATCCTCCTTTCAAAATATTCTCAACGTCGCAAACTGGAAGAGGCCACTTTGACAAATGGATTGTCCTTCAGAGAGAAACCGTCCCGTAGGTTAAACGGGGCTTAATTGATTAACAATATAATAATCTCTATTTAGAAAGAAATCAAGCTAAATAATTGTTTTTTTTAAAAAAAGAGGATATGCTCATTTAAACGTGCAAAAACGAAATGTTATGTAAAAAATATGACCACAGATAAAAACTATAATTTCTAAATTAAATATCAAATTATAATAAATATATAATAGTTGATAAAATAAAACTATAATTTTATCATACTCCAGTCTACAACTGGAAAGATGGGGAATTTATTATGAGGCCAATTGTTTTCAAACAGAATTCTTTGCGCTATCCATTGAATGAACTTCTCGGCACCCGATCCCATGTGAGATTGCTCAGAGTCATGTCGAATCAAGTTGATGGCCCTCTTACAGCTTCGGATATAGCTAAACGTGCCGGCTTAACTGTACCTGGCGCTCAAAAAGCACTGGAAAGACTCTTTAGGACGGGTTTCATTTCTAGGGTAGGGGGCGGTCGAAAACACCAGTATGAAATTCGTTGTTCAGACCGGCTCATGCAGACCATAACCGATTTGTTTCAGACGGAAAAGAATAGATATGAACAACTTTTTGTCACAATCAAAAAGGAAATCAAAAATCTTACGCCGCTGCCTCACACCGTATGGATTCAATCATTACCGAAGGAAATCGGCGAGTCGCTTACACTAGGGTTGCTGCATGAAACGCGCCATCTGATGGATTGTGTGCAGCAATTTAGAAAAATACTCAATCAACTTGAAAATGACTTCGATCTGACGATTGAACTTGAAGGCTATACAAAAGCTGATATTTTCGATCTGAATATGGATGACTTCACTGCTCTGTTCGGGGTCATGCCGGCAAAAGACGCCTCTGGGCAAAAGCAGGTAAAGAACCCGTTAACACACCGGGAAAAGGATCGACGGCTACGCATCCTGTCACGTAATTTGGCCAAAGCCATCGAACATGACGCTTCTCTTTTACGGCGGGCAAAAGAGCATATCGATCGCTTGTTAACGGAAGGTCAAGGAACGGCTACCGGAGATTTAGTAGAGTGGCGCGACATAATCGACAGATATTCCGTACACCGTCTGTCCCGGTTTTTCACGTCATCCAGCGAACGAGCAAATCGTTTACGCCAGAGCAATCCTTTTTTTGTTGTTTTAAGCCTTGATGAACGGACCCAACTGGTTAATGATCTGGAGGATAAAGATGACGCGTGACCAGCTTGAACACGCCATCAGAGCAGCCTGTGAGGTCTCAAAGGATACCGAGTTGTGGATATTCGGGTCTCAAGCGATTCTGGGAGAATTTCCAAACGCACCGGAAAGCCTTCGCACTTCAATCGAAGTTGACGTCCAGCCGAAAAACCGCCCGGAAGCTGTTGAAGATATCGATGCTACTTTGGGCGAACTGTCTATATTCCATCAAACACACGGTTTCTATGTTAACGGTATACTCATTGAATCCGCCAAACTTCCAGATGATTGGAAACAAAGAACCATACCCGTCAATGACCCCATATCGACTCACGGTAAAACCGGGATGTGTATCGCGGCGCACGATCTTGCTTCCAGCAAGCTTGCAGCCTATAGGGAAAAAGACAAAGACTTTGTCCGCGGGCTCCTTATTGAAAAATGATTGATGCGATTATCCTGTCTGAAAGAATTCGCTCGCTAAATGTGGAAGGGCAGCTAAGAGACCGGCTTCTTCAGTGGGTAAAAATTACTGCAAAGGAACTTTAAATATCTTTGTTTCACCCTCTGTATATTGATTTCATTAAAACCAGAACAGGTCCTGGATGTCCGAAAAACGATGGCAAACAAACGCCTATGAGAGGTCACCCGGTTTTCATTGCTCAACATGCCACCGCTAATTGTTGCCGGGGTTGTATTCAGAAATGGTATGGGATAAAGAAAGGCAGGGAACTTTCAGACCCGGAGATACGGTTTACGGTCGAATTAATTAAGAGATGGATGGAAGGATAAACGTGTTCTTCGATCACGTATTGTTATGAATGAGCAAGTTCTGTCAAAACACATCATCCATTTGGACATGGATGCCTTTTATCCCTCAGTCGAGATACTGGATAATCCTGCTTTAAAAGGTAAATCTGTAATCGTGGGGGGCAGTGAAGAAAGAGGGGTGGTGTCGTCTGCCTCATATGAAGCCCGGAAATATGGAGTTCATTCAGCCCAACCCATTGCGAAAGCAAAACGCCTTTGTCCGCATGGGATCTTTTTACCTGTCAGAATGTCAAGATACCAGAAAGTCTCTATACAGGCATTTGAAATATTTCGTCGTTTTACGCCATTGGTTGAGCCTTTATCGATCGACGAAGCATTTCTTGATGTAACGGGTTCCTTGCGTCTTTTTGGTCGGCCCGAGAATATCGCGAAAAAGATTAAGCAAATAATATTAAAAGAAACAGGCCTGACAATTTCAGCCGGTGTTGCGCCTTCGAAATTTGTGGCAAAGATAGCCTCCGACATTGATAAACCTGACGGTTTAACCGTTGTACGTCCAGATGCGGTCAGAGATTTCCTGGACCCGCTTCCGATCAACAAAATGTGGGGGGTTGGAAAAGTGACCCAGCAATTGTTAAATCGCCTCAATATCCGAACATTTAAGGATTTGAGACTAACGCCGGTCAAGGTATTGGAACATAAATTCGGGAAACAAGGCGCCAAAATACATCTGCTGGCCATGGGGATCGATGAACGAGAGGTGATACCGGACCATGACGTTAAATCTATCGGACACGAGGAAACGTTTTTGCAAGACATCGTGTCTTTGGAGAGGGCTCAAAAGGCGCTTCTTGCTTTGTGTGATAAAGTGGCCCGACGGATGCGGCGTAAGGGACTAAAAGGAAGAACCATCACATTGAAGGTCAAATATTTTGATTTTGTTCAGATCACCCGGTCGGGGACGTTGTGTGAATCCACGGATGACGGTTCGGAAATATATTCGGTTGCCTGTCATCTTCTAAATAAGACCGAGGTGGCGAAAAAACCGATCAGGCTTCTAGGGGTTTCTTTGTCTCAACTGAGTTTTTTGGATAGCGGCGCCCAGCTTTCTCTTTTCGATCAGGACCCGTCAACTCAAAAGCGTCGGAAAATGAATATTATGTTGGATTCGGTACACGAAAAATTCGGCGACCAAAGCGTTGTTCCCGGCACGCTTTTAAAGGATTAGATTTTTTGGCCAAAGGTTATAGGGTACAGACATTGTATGAGGAGCGCATCTTGATCGTACTTCCAGCCCACAGCCAAACCCTTTTCAAATTTGCCGGTTTAAACATGGGAGTAGTAGAAGAACCAGACCCTACCCCCGTAAACCAAATAAAAATCAGTTTGTAAAACGTGAGTTAGGGTATTAAAATAAATTAAGTTATGTGGCCATAAAAACTCCTTTTCAAATTCAGCCCACAAAAAGTGCATTATATGATGAAAATCGTTAGGATCAGTTTAGTTTTTTTCTTCACGGGTTTGTTATTGATGGTTCCATATTCCAACGCCCTGGATAAAACAGACGGCGCTGCAAAAAAGAAAGCGCATTCTGTTGCCATATCCGGGGAAATGGGAAATGTAATGATCAGTGAGGCCACCAAGGTCAAGGAGGAATTTCAGCAGAAAGCCCGCTCGCTATTTAAGCGCCGTCCTCTCGGATGGGATTTGAATACCATCACCTATTTGTATGAACTGGCGTTGTCACTGCCGGGCAGGATTCCGGATTTTACTCGTTTTGTAATCGAACAAAGTAAGGTGCTGGGGGCAATCGGATCTATTCTGTTATTCGTATTTTTTGTCGGCATTTTTTACAGTTTGCTGGGTCAGCGGCGGGTGATGGCCTTGGTGGAGCGCAAGGTCGAACCCCTGACTGCGTATATTCCGGAAGCCACTTATCCCTTTGTCATATCCGGCATCAAAGTCGTGGTTTCCGCCCTGATACCGTTGTTGCTGCTCGGCGCATTTGCTCTTATCAACGCCATGATCGTCTATTCGGCGGTTTGGTTTCAACTCGTCGGGCGCCTGCTTGGATTATGGGCTGTCGGCGCACTATTATTACGGTTGCTGAAGGAATCGCTCACCGGCAATCTTTTCAAGGCCACCGCTCAGTACGGACGGACAATTTATCGTTGGGCACGTTTGGCACTGCTGTACGCCATTTTCGGCATGGTGGCCTACTGGACGGTCCAAGCTTTTGAGATACGCGAAGATGTCCTGGCGCTTTTGCGTTTTGCAATATCGGTTTCCATAACAGTGGTACTGTTGATACTGCATCTCAATAAAAAAGCGTTTATGTCGCTGTTGCCGAAACTTCCGATTCCAAGCTATATGAATTTTCGAAGGCTTTTGGAAAAATATTATTTTCCTTTGCTCATTGTGTCATTTCTGGCCGCTCTGTTGTGGTGCTTTGGATATAGATCATTAGGCCGGCTGGTCCTGGTCAAGATCTGGTTCACAGGTGCTGCATTTGTTCTCATTATGTTGCTCTATCAGATGCTTCAGCGCTTTTTAAACGAATGGCTTCAGGGCCTGGATCGCGCAGATGAGGACGCCCGAGTGTTCATCGGCGCATTGCGTTCAATCATCAAATACGCCACCGTACTGGCGATCTTGATTGTTGTTCTTAACATGCTCGGGATTTTAAACCCCTTGCAGCGTCTAATGTCTTTTCCAATTTTTCGGCTCGGCGACACCACTATCACTTTCTGGCTGATCGTCTTGGCGATCCTGATCCTGCTGGTTGTCGTCTATGTCTCCCGCCTGGTCCAAGCTTATTTTGATTACAAAGTATATCCTTCTTTTGGCGTCGATCCCGGCCTCGGGTATGCAATCAACACCGTATTCAAATACATTTCTTTTGGGATCGGGATTTTAATTGCCCTGAATATCTTGGGAATCAATCTTCGGTTTCTTTTGGTGTTTGCCGGCGCCATCGGCGTTGGTGTCGGATTCGGGCTTCAGAATATGGCCGCCAATGTGATCAGCGGCTTTACAATTATTTTCGGTGGAAAAATTCGTAAGGGAGACTGGATTGAGGTCCAATCCATGATGGGGGAAGTGATGGACATATACCTGCGGGCCACCAAGGTACGAACTCGGGACAACATTGAATATCTGGTACCGAATTCCAATATTATTTCCAACACCATGGTGAATTATTCTCTGTCTTCACCGCTGATCCGCATAGATCTGCCTGTCGGCGTCTCATACAGTGCAGACCCGCGGCAAGTTGAAAAGATCTTGCTGGCGGCTGCGGAGAATGAACCGCTTGTGAACAACACCCCCAGGCCGGCGGTACGTTTTATTGAATATGCCGATTCCTCCATCAATTTCGAGCTGCTTATCTGGATTGATGTACGCAAAACTCCTCGGCGTAAAGTTAAAAGCAATCTTTACTTTGCCATATTCGAAGAGTTTGCCAAAGCCGGCATTGAGATTCCTTTTCCCCAAAGGGACGTACATATCCGTTCAAAGGCGGATTCTGATTGAGTCACGGCAAAGACTCCATCTCGGCAATATCCAAGTTTGTCCGGGCCGGTAAGTATTTCCAATGGGACCTTTTTTTTCGAACGGAAATATCGACCCACATGGCAATTATTAGATAACCATTAATCTGTTTCAACTGGCACAGGCACCATTACCAGGGCCGTCCGTGCCGGCAAATATAAGCTTAAAAAATGCCGGTGAATGGAGACCTTTGAAAAATGCTCATTTTTGCTCAAGTCCAAGGAACTCGAAAATTTTAACCGCAGGAATACATTGAGTATTTTGAGGATTAAAATTTGAGTGTGACGCAGAAATTGGGCAAAAAGGGGCGTTTTGCAAAGGTCTCGAATGATATCGGAACCCAAATGCCCGTTGTATTGCGGCAAAATTTATGGACATTTTGAACCTCAGTTCCAAATTCAATAACCAACACTTTCAGACTATCTATTGACTATTTTTACATATAAGTTTTAGTATGAAGGCAGGGTCCGGAACGGATCTTGCCTTTTTTTGCGATAGGCTGGGATGGGGCAAATGAACGCTTCCAACTTAAACAAAATTTAAGCCTAAGGCTGAAATCATAGTGGGGTCAATATGGGAAACCATGTTAATGAATTTGACAGAAACGAAATCCGTGCGTTCATATTCGGCATCGTCGACGAGATGTCCGACACGGAAATGCGACAACTTTTGAACGAGCTCGAAAACTGGCAGAAATCCAAGAATGAAAAGAGAAATCATGCCCGGAGATCGACGCTCATAGACATTACCTACTCATCAGACAAACGGCGTGTTTTTGAAGATTTTGTTCGGAATATAAGTGCCGGCGGCCTTTATATTGAAACCAGCCTGGTATCCGAGCTCGGTCAACAATTAAACATGACCTTTTCTCACCCGGAATCCGGTCATCCGATCAAGGTCGCAGGAAAAATTGTAAGGGTCGATTCAGAAGGCATCGGTGTGAGATTCAATGAACTGTTAAGTGATCTTTAGCCCGAATATTTTCTCTGAAAATTTTCGAGGGGTTTTTCTTTGACGGTGCTGATATTTTTTTAATCGATCTCAAAGGAGCGGAACATGGATCATCCCCGGATGTCGTTAAAAAAGCGTTATACGTTTTCGGATTTCTTATTTTATATTTGCCTTTTGTCGGTCCCTTTGGTTACGGCAGTTCTTGCCATCTTCAAAATTTCAGCCTGGTGGGCGATCGTCTTTATCGGACTTGGCGCGGGATGTACGATGATCATTTTGAGATTCTATTGTACCCGGTGCCCCCATTACACCCGCAACGAAAAAAATCTCAAGTGCATTTTTTTTTGGGGTTTTCCCAAGTTTTTCAATAAAAAAGCCGGAAAGCTAAATGTCTCCGACAAAGTAATCACTTACGGCGCGACGACTGTGCTGTTGATGTTTCCTTTATACTGGTTGCTGACGGCCCCCGGTCTTTTGATGATTTATTTATTGTCTTTGATCGGGTTGGGTGCCGCCATCTACCGCAACGAGTGCCATCGTTGTATATATTTTGAATGTCCTGCGAACCGGGTTCCCGAAGCCTTAAAAAATTCATAGAAGGGGTTTCAAAACCTCCCCTCGGGCGGGCTCAATCTTCCGT
>CAZQAF010000089.1:0-13206 GCA_964591175.1 uncultured Desulfobacteraceae bacterium
AGGGGAAAATCGAGGCCATGAAATCAGCCGGCATTCATATTTGTGAAAACCTCGGAACCCTTGGAGAATTGTGCGCACAGGTATTCAATTAATGCATGAAATGGGCATTGCAATGCAGATCGTTGAGATTGCAGTTGCTTCGATACCTTCTGATTTGAAAAGTGCACAGGTTAAAAGGGTCAACCTGAAAGTCGGAAAACTGTCGGCGGTGGTGCCCGAAAGCCTTCAATTTTGTTTTCAAATTGCCATACAGGATACCCCTCTTCGCGATGCAAACCTTTACATAGAAGAAATTCCCTTGAGAATCAGATGCACGGATTGCAATGCTGAATGGACCGCGCATGAACCGGTATTCGAATGTCGGAAATGTCATAGCGGTTCCATAGAAATGCTATCGGGCCGGGAACTGGATATTACGTCCATAGAAGTGGCTGAAAAGGAAGATTAAGATGTATGGATTTATGAATAAAAATCAGAAACAGTATCATCATAAAGAATCCCATAGACCTCACCCGTCTCATGCCGGTTGCCAAGGCGCGGGTGACGGGAAAGCAGGCACCAGCTTGTTGGGCGAAGCCAACGCGAAGACCAAAGAAATAAAAATCCTTCGAAAAGTACTGGATGTTAATGATGAGATTGCACGGCAGAATCGGAAAATCTTCGAAGAAAAAGGCGTTTTCGTCATCAATGTCATGAGTTCGCCGGGCTCCGGCAAAACCACTATTCTCGAAAAGACGTTGGCCCACATTGCACCGGCAATACGGTGCGGTGTAATTGTAGGGGATATCTGTACGTCCAATGACGCCGACCGGCTTTCCGGTTTCGGCGCACCGGTTGTACAGGTCAACACCGACGCCTTTGGAGGGGACTGTCATCTGGCGGCCCACGTTATTAAAACAGCCACTGATAACTTCGACCTGGATAAAATCGATCTATTGATAATAGAAAATTTAGGGAATTTGGTTTGTCCGGCTGAGTTCGATATGGGTGAACACCTCAAGATCGTTGTACTCAGCGTCACCGAAGGGGAAGACAAACCGCTTAAATATCCTTTAATGTTTCGCGTGTGTCATGCAGCGCTGCTGAATAAAATCGATTTGCTGCCGCATCTCGATTATGACAAAGAGGCTGCGGTTCAAAATATCCTGAAAGTTAACTCTAAAATAAAAATATTTGAAATATCGGCGAAAACCGAAGACGGTTTTGATTCCTGGATCAAATGGTTGGAACAAAGGTATCAAGAATAACTTCCGCTCTCGCTCATCCTTTCCTTTTAGTTCTTGAAATGACAGCATCACATTGTAAACCTGCCTGCCTAGTAAAGAATGCGCAGCTATGCGTGGTTTCGAAGCAAACCACCCCCGATAAACATATAAAAAAACAACCTTGACAAATATGTATTGATATGGTTAATGAGTAACAAATGCTAAATCATCTTCAGTTGTTTTTGTATATTCAATTGACAAACATCTGTTGATATGGTTTAAGGTAAATATCGCTTTATTCGCGGCTGATTCAAAAGCTAAATAACGACCCAAGTTCGTCTTCGTTACCCCTTTAAAAAAGGCAAATGAAGAAACTTCAGTTATTCATTATAATTTATAGCGTCCTAGTGGCCTCTTATGCGTGCGCAGCGGATTTTTTGATAACAGCCGATGTTAACGGTTTTTTTGCGGATTTCGGCTGTATCTGCCAAAGTGCGCTAAAGGTTACAAGGCATAGCGGTTCGGATAAAACCTTCCTTTTTTCAGAGCGTTTCGGGCAACTTTGTATTTCCATTGATGGTGGAACGCCTGATTTCCAATCAGATATCGATATCCCGGAGAAATCCGATATTTATGACTATGGAGTAACGCTAATGACGTCGGACTTTGAAGGTGCGCCGGTTTTAAGGGCGCGAGGCTCGGCTAAAGCATTACTCTTGTTCCCTTCTGAAGCGTACCGACTCAGAATTTAAACACCATTATCAGCTTGGAACAGGCGTGCGTCGAAGCACAATTTCCATAGCTTTTGGGCGTTGAGATTCTTTGTTGGGTTGTGCCACTCTTTCTGATCCGTCAAAATCTCCGAAACCCCATCATCTTTCGAGCATCAGAGAATATCAAACATACGCCTGTTCAATCCCCAGCTTTTTACAGCCTAAAGCGGATTCTTTTCTCATCCCGGTTAGAACCGGGCAAAGAATCCATACAGGTTTTAAAAGGAACAGCAGATGGATATCAAATCATCGAACAAAGGCGGCTGATAAAATGCGTTACACTTCAAATTTTACAAAATGCAGATCCCCTACGGGATCGATCTTCCATTTGGCGAAGATCAAAATGGTTTTATCTTATAAATATTCAATCATCCAGAGTCATAAGGAGGCTTAAATGAGTGACGTAAAATTAGGAAATCCCGCGGTTGTCGGTCTAGGCGGATTCGGTATGACCACGTTATGTTTGCAGTTCCATAACCTTGGCTGGGTCGGCATCGGCCCGGTGCTGTGGCTGGGGCTTATTTTCGGCGGCAGCGCCCAATTGATCGCGGGCCTGCTGGAGTTCAAAACCGGCAATAACTTTGGTTTTTGCGCGTTTACAGGATACGGCGCATTCTGGATCGCTTTATGTTTTTATGTTATTTTCGGAACCAATGCAGAGCTCATAAAAATGTACCCCACCCTG
The DNA here is from genome assembly GCA_964591175.1 of uncultured Desulfobacteraceae bacterium. Taxonomy (GTDB): domain Bacteria; phylum Desulfobacterota; class Desulfobacteria; order Desulfobacterales; family UBA11574; genus UBA11574. The sequence continues at coordinate 2,664 of CAZQAF010000089.1, forward strand.
AAATTGACAGGCCATGGTTTAGGCATTTTTCTGCTCATGTGGACATTTTTTACCTTTATTTTATTCATCGCGTCCATGAAGCATCACTCTACACTTGCCTGGATCTTTCTTACCTTGCTCTTAGGGTTTATCGGGCTCGATTTCAAAGAGCTCGCCGGGAACAAACTTCTGGGTACGCTCGCTGCCTGGGACCTCATTGTCTGCGCGCTGCTCGCCTGGTATCTTATGGCCGTTGCGGTCTATGCAGAATGCGGTATCAATTTGCCTGTAGGCAAGCCATGGATCAAGGGTAGCAGCAGCTAGCCTTGATGGCTCCGGCCTGACAGCGCATATGATCATGCCCCGACCGCGTTTCGCGGCCGGGGCATTCATCGTTTTGAGAACCGCCATTAAAAAACCCTTTGGCAGCTAAATAAGCTGTAAACGCACCCGGTTAAAATATGGGATAATGTAGTCGCTATGTCAGGTGAACCTGGCGGACAGAAATGATATTCGGCAGTTCTTCCAACTCGCAGATGACTTTTTCATTCGCCGGCGTGTCGATGTTTACCAGACAAATGGCGCGGTCTTCGCGCCGGCCGAGTTGAAAGCGGGCAATATTGATATTATGACGACCCAGCGTCATTCCCACGTTTCCGATGACTCCGGGCTTGTCGATGTTCTGAATCACAATCATCCAGCCTTCAGGGATGGCGTCCAGATAAATTTCTCCGATCTTTACGAGTCTCGGATATTTTTTTTCGTAGATGGTTCCCCAGATTTCGTCGATCTCTCCTTTGTGCCCTTCGAGTTTCATGCGGATCAGACTGGTAAAATCGTGCTTTGCCGAACTGATGGTTTCATGGACATGGATCCCCTTATCCTGGGCAATGGCCAGTGCGTTGACATAATTTACCGGTGTATCTGTGAAGGAGCCCAGAAGCCCTTTTAAACCGGCATGTGTCAACGGCCGTGTATCCAGATCGGCGACACTGCCGCTGTAACTGATGGTGATATCGCGAATTTCTCTCACAAGTTGCCCCATGAGAGAGCCCATTTTTTCTGTCAGGTCCAAATGGGGGCGGAGCTGATCCATCACGTCCATGGGCAGAGAAGGGAAATTGACGGCATTGATGATGATGCCCTCCAAAAGAAAAGCGGCCATTTGAGTGGCAATCATTTCCGCAACTTTTACCTGGGCCTCTCCGGTACTGGCGCCCAGATGGGGCGTAAATATGACATTTGGATGCTGGAGTATGGGCAAATCCGGTTCCGGCGGTTCCTGGGGAAGAACGTCAAGGGCCGCGCCGGCGACATGTCCGCTTAAGACGGCCTGATAAAGATCTTCGACGTTTACCACCTCTCCCCGTGAGCAGTTGATGATTCTGACCCCCTGTTTCATCTTTTCCAAGGTCGTTTCGTTGATCATTCCTGTTGTCTCTTTTAGACGCGGAACATGAAGGGTTATGAAATCCGAGCGCGCAAGTAATTCATCTAAAGAAACGAGCTCCACATCAAGGGCTTTTGCAGCCTCTTTGCTGACAAACGGATCGGCAGCGATAACCGTCATTTTCAAACCTTGTGCACGATCCGCTACTACTCGTCCGATATGTCCGAGGCCGATGATCCCCAAGGTTTTTCCGGTTATTTCAATGCCGGAGAGCTTCTTTTTATCCCATTTCCCCTGACGCAGGGATGCCGTTCCCTGGGGAATGTTTCTGGCAAGGGCCAGCATAAGGGACAGGGTATGCTCTGCCGTGGTGATTGTATTGCCGCCCGGCGCATTCATAACGACGATGCCCTGTTTTGTGGCTGCGGGCACGTCGATATTGTCCACACCGATACCCGCTCGGCCGATGACTTTCAGCCGACCGGCATTTTTCAATACTGCTTCTGTGACCCTGGTTCCGCTTCGGATGGCAAGTCCATGGTATTCGCCGATAATCTTGGACAATACTTCCGGGTCCGATGTTGCTTTGTCGTTATCAACGACAACTTCTATCTTTCCGGAAGCTTCAAGAATGCTCTTTGCAACAGGAGACATGTTGTCCCTGACCATTACTTTGTACATAATCCGCTCCTATAGGGCTTTTTTCCAGAAAGGGGACAACTCCCGCAGGCGCTCAATAATGGGAGGAAGTTTTTCGATGATAAAGTCGATTTCTTCTTCGGTATTGTAGATGCTCAGACTGAAACGAACCGAGCCGTGGGCAGCGGTAAACGGAACGCCCATGGCCCTGAGAACATGGGATGGTTCCAGCGAACCCGATGTGCACGCCGACCCGGACGACGCACAAATACCGTATTCGTCCATCATTAACAGGATGGATTCGCCTTCAACAAACTCAAAGGCGATGCTGGTGGTGTTCGGCAGACGGTGTTCTCTATCGCCGTTAATAATGGCGTTGGAAACGCGGTTTAATATTTCGGTTTCAAGTTTGTCTCTGAGTTTCTTAACCCTGATATTTTCACCCGAAATATTCCGGGCGGCAAGCTCACTTGCTTTTCCCAGTCCAACAATGGAAGCGGCGTTTTCGGTTCCGCCCCTCCGGCCTTTTTCCTGATGACCGCCGATTAGAAAAGGCGAAAATTTGGTTCCTTTTCGAACATATAAGGCGCCGACGCCTTTTGGACCGTGAAGTTTATGCCCTGACAGCGAGAGCATATCCACATTGACATTTTTAAGATCGATGGGAATTTTCCCAACGGCCTGAACCGCATCCGTGTGGAATACGATTCCTTTTTCCTTTAAAACCTTTCCAATGTCTTCTATGGGAAAAATAACGCCGGATTCATTGTTGGCCCACATCAGGCTCACAATTGCCGTATCCTCGCTGAGATTTTTATACAAATAATCCAGATCAAGAATACCTTTGCGGTCAACCGGCACAAATGTCACCCGATAGCCGTTTTTGGCCAGATACTCATAGAGATTTTTTACAGCCGGATGCTCCACCCTGGAGGTAACAATATGCTTCTTGTCGGGATTCGATAAGATCGCTGCGCGAATGGCTGTGTTATCGCTTTCCGTTCCGCAGCTTGTGAATATGATTTCCTCCGGAGAAGCACCCAATAGCCGGGCCAATCGTTCCCTTGCTTCGACGATCTTTTGCTCCACCATGCCGCCGAACGTGTGCATACTGGATGGATTTCCGTAAAATTCACTAAAATAGGGAAGCATCTCTTCGAGCACTTCCGGTGCGACCTGTGTCGTGGCGTTGTTGTCCATATAAATGACTTTCACGATTGCACCTCCTCAACCAAAAGTTCAGGGGCGACCAACTCCCTCAGCTTCGACTCGACGTAATTTTTGAGCGTAATTTCGGAAGCGCTGCAGGCGGCGCATGTTCCCTGAAGTTTGACAATAACATTGTTGCCGTCCACATCCACAAGTTCGATATTGCCGCCGTCTTTTTTGAGAGCCGGTTTGATCTCACGTTCAAGCGTCTCTTCTATGAGCTTGATTTTCTGAATGTTGGTCAAACGAATGACTTTCTTTTTTACTTTGGTCTCGCGGCCGAGGGTCTCGTCGATAATTTTTTGAATCTTGTCATGGCAGCTTTCGCATCCGCCGCCGGCTTTGACATAATTGGTCACATCTTCAATAGAAGTCAGGTTGTTTTCTCTGACCGCCCGTTCGATTTCAATGTCGGTCACCCCGAAGCATTCACAAACGATTTCCCCTTCCACTTTCTTTTCGGCTTCCCCGCGGTAATTTGAAATCGCTTTTTCAAGGGCGTCGCGACCCATAACCGAGCAATGCATCTTCTGTTTCGGAAGGCCGCCCAGAAATTCCGCAATATCCTCATTGGTAACCTTTGCCGCCTCCTCCAGGGTAAGGCCTTTTATCATTTCGGTCAGGGCCGATGAGGAAGCAATGGCACTGGCACAGCCGAAAGTTTGAAATTTAACATCTTTGATTCGCTTATGGTCATCCAGCTTAAAATAAAGGGTCAAAGCATCTCCGCATGCCAGAGATCCGACCTCTCCTACGCCGTCGGCATCCTCGATGATGCCCACATTGCGAGGATTAAGAAAATGGTCTTTTACTGTTTTCGTATATTCCCACATGACATCCTCCTGTACATGTTATAAATCAAACCCTAATCAAACCTATATATTAATCATTTTATTGAAAAAGAAAAGCCCTTTATCAAATTAATAAAAAAGGTCAGGTAGAAATTGTAGCCTTTAGAAATATCAGCTTTTCTGATTCTTTCCATAAGAGTTTTGAAGCATGTTCAGCCCGATATATACATAATGAAGGCCCGAAGCAATGGTAAGGCCGGCCACAATCCAGAACAGCAACGTTTTGGTCTGGTATATGCCTTCAACGTGGGGATTGAGAAGGACTAAAAAAATCGTCAAAAGCTGCGCAACGGTGGTCCATTTGCTCACCAGGCTCGGTTTTATTTCAATCTGGATGTCTCCAAGCGCAAAAACAGCAATACCGGTGATAATCAGGATATCACGGCTGAGCACAATGACGGTCAGCCAGGCAGGAATAGCTTTAAGAACCGCCAGGCTTATATAAGCAGAGGCCAGCAAAAGTTTGTCGGCAATGGGGTCGAGGTAGGCACCCAATACACTGTATTGATTAAAATATCTGGCAAGAAGGCCGTCCAGCCCGTCGCTGATGGCCGCTACGGTAAACACGATAAGTGCGGGAAGCATCAGTTTTTTTAAAAGGAAAATAACAAAAAGGGGGGTCAGCAGGATCCGGATAACGGTTAAAATATTGGGAATATTGATGCTCAATGATCTATCGTCCGCTTTAGATGTCCGCCCTAAGATGAACCTGAAATAAGCCCTATTCTCAAGTGATCTTTTGAAACTTCATAGATGTTGATACCCACCGATCCATAGGATCTCGACATTAAAGTATCCGCGAGTTTTTTGGCATTTCCCTTGAATTCGAGGGCGATGACAGCCTGCTTGGCTTTAAGTTCTTTTATTTGAAGATTGTTTACAGTAGGTATTTCCTTGATAATGCGGATAAACTTTTCGAAACTTGTCAGATTGTTTGTTCCTTCTACCACGATCTCTATTGCATTGGTCTGCGCTTCTTCTTTTTGCCAGGCCGCAAGAATTCGGTCGGACAATGTGTCGGCCACAAGGGCGCCGGCGGCGGAGAGCGCATTTTCGGCTCCCACAGCCTCATCGGCATTGGCTGTGACCGCGCTTTGTGTTGTTGCAGCGATTTCTTCGCCGGTGTCTGTTCGAACAGCCTGCACAGACACAACGCCTTTGAAAGATCTTATGTTATTTTCCATAACATTCTGTGTTCGTTCTACAACCGCCTTCCCGAATATGACGACATCTGCTTTTAAGCGGCGGCCGATGTCGACGGCTTCATTTTTGTCGAGATCCGGTTTATTGTATTTTTCATCCAGGGACGCCGTTTGCGGGATCTGACGGACATTAATAACCGGAAAGCCATTGTTTTTCAGGGTTTCTGCGAAAGCGATATCTGAAAACGTTTTCGAAACCAGGCCTTGATGTCCCCACCAGTATTTTGGTGAGGTGTCCTCGATGTTCTGTTCAGAGACTAAGATGAGAATTTTCGGCAAAGATTTTCCTTCGGTCATAATCCCGGCGTTGGATATGTATTTTGTCAGGTCGGTCACGGAAATGTTGGCTTGGACCATCACTTTGTACACACCTTTAACCTTGGATTCTGCCAGCACTTTGTAGTCTTGAACAAATTTGGAAGTCTGATTGTCCAACGCTTCATTCAGTTTTTGAAATGCTCGATTATAAGATTCAGGCGGTATAAGGCCCACCGCCACGCGTTCCACAGCGGATACCAGGCTGTCATCAATGGCCCTATTTCTTGCACTGGCGGAATCTCCCTTATAAATTTTGCCGGTTCCGATCACCATGACGGCTTTTGTGGAAGTCGGGTTTTCGGCGAAAACATTCAAAGAAGGGGTAGAGAGAAACACTATACAACATATGACGGTAACGCATTTGGCTATGGCGTTGGAAGGAACAATCATGTCTTATTCACCTCCGCTCTTGGCGAAATGATTTTTTCGATTTAAAATTTACGGGACAAGGTATAATCGGCGATCATCAACAGGGTCTCTTTGGTTTCTGAATTATTGAAAACAGACAGACTTTCTTTAGCACGCCGAACATATTGGGTTGCAAGACTTTGAGTATACGTTCGACCATCGTACTTGTCTATCATTTTTATCAATATTTCAAAATCGTTAACTGAAAAATCCCTGTTTTTTATGATATTTTCCATGAGCGTTCTATCTTTTGGGGCGGCCGACTCGAGTGGATAAATAACCGGTAAGGTCAGTTTGCCCTCCTTGAGATCCGCACCCACTTCCTTTCCAAGTACGGTGGTGTCGCTTGAATAATCAAGAAGGTCATCCACCATCTGGAAAGCGATGCCGAGGTTGAAACCGTAATCTGACAGGGCGTTTGTTTTTTTCGGGGAAACACCTGCTATCAGGGCGCCCGAGCAGCATGTCCCCTGAAAAAGTACGGCAGTTTTGTGTTCTATGATCTCCATGTACTCTGCCTCTGTCAGATCCAAATGCCCTTTTCTCATCAGTTGATGAATCTCGCCCTGGGACATGTTTTCGGTGATATTCGATACCACCTTGATCACCTCGGGAAGTTTGGTTTCTGCGGCAATGGATAGAGATCGGGCAAGCAAAAAATCGCCCACGAGGACCGCCGCGGGATTTCCCCATATAGAATTGGCCACCGGCTCGCCCCTTCGCAATGTCGCCTCGTCAACAAGATCGTCATGCAAAAGGGTGGCGGCATGCAGGTATTCGAAAATGGTCGAAAATATCCTGTCGTAACTTCCGTTATAACCGCTGATTCGAGCCGACAAAACCATGAGTAACGGTCTGAGCCGTTTACCGCCGCTGAATAATATATGCCCGGCAATTTGGGATACCAGATCCAAGTAAGGGTTTAAGTTTTGCTCGAGGGCGACTTCAATTTCTTCAAGGTCGCTTTTTACCCGTGCAAGAATTTTATGTTTTAAATCACTCATACCGCTTTTCCCATGAGATCGTATTCGGAAGCCGCTTTGATCCTGACATGAACAAACGACCCGATGGACTGGTTTTCGGAATGAATATCGGTGACGCCGTCAACTTCCGGAGCCTGAAAAGATGTTCTTCCCCTGTACTTGTTGTTGTCGATGCACTCTTCCACAAGGACGCTATAGGTATTGCCGATGTATCGGCGGTTATTGATCAGCGATATATTCTGCTGCAAGGACATGAGCCGGTTATAGCGATTTGTGGCCACGCTTTCGGGTACATGGCCTGAAAGCATATGAGAAGAAAGATCATCGGCGTCAGAATAGATGAATACGCCGAGATTGTCAAAACGGATGTCCTGCACAAATGTCAAAAGCCTTTCAAAATCTTTATCTGTTTCTCCCGGAAACCCAACGATGATCGCTGTCCTGAGGGCTGCATCGGGAACAGCGGATCGTATTTTATCAAACAGCCGATACAGGTCTTCTGACGTATAATTACGACCCATCTTTTTCAGAATGCCGCTGCTCGCATGCTGAATCGGGATATCAAAATAAGAACAAATGTTTTTGTGTTCGGCAATCGTTCGAATAAAAGAATCTTCTATGCTTTCCGCATGACCGTAAAGTATTCTGATCCAGATATCTTCGGATATTTTAGAGATTTTTTCAAGCAATCGATAAAGGGGAACCGGAGGGTCGAGATCAGCGCCGTAATGGGTGGTATCCTGCGCGATTAAACTGAGCTCCTTGACGCCGGATGAGATCAGATCCCGTGCTTCGTCAACAATATCATCGGGCCGGCGGCTTTTTTGTTTCCCCTTGAGCTTCGGAATGATGCAATAGGTGCAATGCCGGCTGCATCCTTCTGAAATTTTAAGATATGCCGTGTAAACGGAACTTCGAACCCTGAGAGAATCATGGGCCGGATTAACGCATTCATTCGGGTCCGGCAAAAGACAACGCTGTCCATTCAGGCCACCGTCGACAGCCCATGCAATTTTGTCAAAAGCGCCGGTGCCTAAAAATATATCGACTTCAGGCAGGGATTCGGCAATTGCTTCCCTGAAACGTTCCGGGAGGCATCCGGTTACGATGAGACGCCGGCAGTTTCCGTGCAGCTTGTATCTTGCAAGTTCTAAAATGGTATCGATGGATTCATCGATGGCGGATTCAATAAAACTGCACGTATTGACAATGATGGTGTCGGCAGTTTCCGGATTTTGCGTGATGAATCCGCCGGCCTTTACCAATCGGCCCATCATCAATTCACTGTCGACAAGGTTTTTTGCGCAACCTAAACTGGCCAAATAAAATTTCATGAACTTCCTATAAAATGCCAAAGGCTCCCGGAACGTGTCGGCAGCCTTTAGGGACTAAAAAATTTAAATACAAATTTTCAGCACCATACAATATTAGATTTAGAAGAAACCATTATTTATCGAGGTGCCTGATCCGCCTTTTTCGGGCAGGCAAATCAGCCGTTTAATTTTTTGATTTCTTCCGAGATCGATGGCACGATCTCAAAAAGATCTCCTTCTATGCCGTAATCGGATTTGGAGAATATGGGGGCTTCCGGATCCTTGTTTATGGCCACAATGACCTTGGATGAAGACATTCCGGCAAGATGCTGAATGGCGCCGGATATGCCGCATGCAATGTAAAGATTCGGAGAAACGACCTTTCCGGTTTGTCCCACCTGATCCGAGGCGGAACGCCAGCCTTCATCCACCGCGGATCGTGACGCACCCACGGCACCCTTCAGCAGCTTAGCCAGCTCCTCGAGAGCACTGAAATCCGGACCTCCCATCCCTCTTCCGCCGGATACGATGATATCCGCTTCGGTCAGTTCGACCTTTCCGGTCTCCAGATTTTTTTCAATGAATTTCACCACGGTCGCACCGATATCGACTTCGATTTTTTCAATGGATCCCCTTCCGTCAGCATTGGCAATCATCAAGGCATTGGGGCGAATGGCCAGGATTTGCGGCGTTCCATCGAGCACGACATCCGCGAGAATTTTTCCGCCGTACATATATCGGGTGGCCGTAAGTTCGTTGTTTTCAAAACGCACGGCAACACAATCCGTGACAAGCGGTGCATCAAGGCGCGCACTCAGCCGCGCGGCAATATCCTTGCCCTGGGTGGATGCACCCAGTATCACGACATCCGGCGTTTCTTTGTTTATGACATCGGCGACAACATTGCCATATGCATCCGGCAGATATTCGACAAGGGAAGGATCATCCGCCAGAATGATTCTGTCCGCCCCGAATTGCCCCAGTTCTTTTGAAATGTCTTCGATATTATGTCCCAATACCAGGACCGCAAGTTCACAACCCATCTGATCGGCGATTCGCCGACCCTCGCTCAATGATTCGTACGTTACTTTTCGAAATATACCTTCTGACTGTTCTGCGATTGCCAGTACGCTCTGTGCCATATTTATCTCCCTCTGAAGCCTTTGAAAAACCTCCCTTTTTGCTCAATTCCCGCGTTAGGCTCAAATTTTAATCCTCGAAATACTCAAAGTATGTCTGCGGTTAAAATTTTCGCCTTCCTTGAACTTGAACCCCGGTTAAATATTAATTGCGAATTTAACGGGGCAGGCAAAATGAATATTTTTAAAAGATTTCATGTAGTTAAAGAACTTTCACCTCTTCATGCAATATATTGATAAGCTTGGCGGCTTTTTCCTGTGCAGTCTCGCCGTCGATCATGATGCCCCGTTTACGCTCGGCGGGCGTTTTCAGTGAAACGATTTTCGTCAAAGGTTTCCCGATGATTCCGGAGTCGAGGCCGATGTCTGAAACGGTTTTCATATCAATGGGTTTCTTTTTAGCCTTCATGATTCCGGGAAGAGAGGCATAACGCGGCTCGTTGATGCCGCGCTGGGTTGTAAAAAGCGCCGGAAGCGGCGTTTGAAAAACGACGGTACCGCCTTCAACGGATCGATGGCATGTCATGTTACCATCGGCAATTTCCTGTTTGATCACCATAGAAATATGTGGAATTCCAAGGAGTTCCGCTGTTGCCGGTCCCACCTGAAAGTTGTCGTCATCCACGGCCCGCTGACCGGCGATGATCACATCAAAAGGGGTTTCTTTGAGCGCTGCGGATAATATCTTCGCGGTGGTGAGTCCATCGTAAACAATATCGTCCGGAGCATTGATCAAAATCCCTTTGTCTGCACCCATGGCCAGCGCGGTTCTGATGGCTTCAACCGTTCTTTCCGATCCTACCGAAAGAATGGAAACCGATCCGCCGTGCGCTTCCCTGATTCGAAGCGCCTCTTCAACCGCGAATTCGTCATAGGGATTGATGACCCATTTAATATCATCTGTTTTAATAGATATTCCGTCTTCCGCGATGCCGATGAGCGATTCTGTTGTCGGAACCTGTTTTAGCAATACCACAATTTCCACTTTCTTTACCTTTCCTTTCATGCAGTGTGTGATGTATTGTTTTGATAGACTATAACGTATTAAAAAAACAAAAAAGATGCTCTACGAACTAGAAGCCATCTCAAAATTAGGATTTTCGGTCGAGATC
>CAZQAF010000090.1:0-13082 GCA_964591175.1 uncultured Desulfobacteraceae bacterium
CTCACCGCCAGCGGCATCTTCGACCGGCGGATCGGACGAAAAGACTTTTTTGAGACGGCTTCGACCATACCGTATGGCGGCATTCACGAAAGCGCGTTAATTCTTTTTTACCTTGAAAAAATTTTTTATCGATTATATTGAATATAGCGGTTGTGCTAGGCGGGGAGCTAGCGGTGCCCTATTCCCGAAATCCGCTGATGCGGGGCTGAATTCCCTCTGAAGGGTTTGAAACTGGAAGCCTATAAGTCAATGTGCCCGGCCACCGCGCAACAGGCGGTTACGAACCTCGTCAGGTCCGGAAGGAAGCAGCGATAAGTAATGCGGCCTGTGTCGTGGATTGATCCCGGTCAGTGATTTGGCTTATTACATTTCAGCAAAGATTCGACAGGGGGTGCACAACCAGCTTTCCCGCACGACGTTCAATATCACATGCTTATCTTTTAAATTCCCGAGCCTATTTGCCTGAGTGAACAGCGAGTGTTCGGTGTTCAGGGGTTCAGGAGAGAAATCCTTCACGTCTGCCGTTCTCCGATGCTATGGTTTTTGCTGTATACTTACACTCTCTTTCGAAAATTCGATCCCAACACCTCATACAATGGTGCTTCCTGAACTCTGAACCCCTGAACACTGAACACCGAACACTCACCGCTACTGCCGACCGCTCATTCCCTGTTGAACTTGTTGAATTTTTTGAATTAAGGAAAAGGGGCTAAATTGCCATTTCCGGCTTGACAATATGTCATATAGTCTTATTTTTTGAGCGTTATTGAGAATTCGCGCCAATACATCAATCTTCGGATGATAAATAATTAAAAAAAATTAGGAGATCACAACGGCTGATGGCGAAGAAAAATGGAATCAAAATTCATACGAAGGCTGAGGAAACCGTCAGTGAAGACAAAAAACCTAAAAATAACGCTCCCGAAGAAGAGACCAACCAAACTGTTGATCCTCTAAAAGAGATGGAGGAAAAGGTAGAATCTCTTAAAAAGGAAGCAACAGAAAACCATGATCGACTGTTGAGGATGGCTGCGGAGTTTGAAAATTATAAAAAGCGAACCGCCCGTGAAATGAATGATTTCAGGAAGTTTGCCAATGAAAGTTTTGTAAAAGCCATGCTTCCCGTGGTCGACAGTCTTGATCTTGCCATTACATCAGCAAGCAATGACCAACAGGCAAACAGTTCGCTGCTTGAAGGCGTCACCATGACCCTTAAGGAAATATATAAAGTTTTCGAACAGTTCGGGATTACACCGATTGAGTCTATGGGAAAAACGTTTGATCCTGCTTTTCATCAGGCGATGATGCAGGAAGAAACAGAGGCATATCCTGAAAATACCGTATCCAGAGAGCTCCAAAAGGGATATATGATTCACGACCGGCTGCTCCGGCCTGCCATGGTGGTGGTATCCAAAAAAAAAGAAGCATCCGAGAATATTCTAAGACAGACAAAAAAATAGAGAGGACACATAGATTATTTTATTAACTAGGAGGATAGCAAATGGGTAAAGTTATTGGAATCGATTTGGGCACAACGAATTCATGTGTCGCAATCATGGAGGGCGGCGATGCAAAGGTAATTACCAACCCTGAGGGAGGGCGCACCACTCCATCCATCGTTGCCGTTTCGGAAAGCGGGGAAAGATTGGTGGGTCAAATTGCAAAACGGCAGGCTATTACCAATCCCGAGAATACGGTATTTGCCGTAAAAAGGCTTATCGGCCGAAAATTCCGTTCAAAGGAAGTTCAAGACGACATAAAGATACTGCCTTACAAAATTGAAGAGGCCAGTAACGGCGATATTCGCATAAACCTCAGAGGAAAACTAAACAGCTCTGCGGAAATATCCTCTTTTATTTTGGCAAACATCAAACACACGGCCGAAGAATATCTTGGAGAAAAGGTCACCGACGCGGTGATAACAGTGCCTGCTTATTTTGATGACAGTCAACGACAGGCCACCAAGGATGCCGGAAAGATCGCCGGACTCAACGTGCTCAGGATCATCAACGAACCCACAGCCGCATCTTTGGCATACGGCATGGATAAAAAGAAAGAAGAAAAGATAGCGGTTTTTGATTTAGGCGGCGGTACTTTCGACATTTCTATTCTTGAAATCGGTGAAGGCGTATTCGAAGTCAAGGCCACAAATGGCGATACCCATCTTGGCGGCGAGGATTTCGACTTAAGGCTGATCGACTATCTGGCCAATGAATTCAAAAAAGACCAGGGGATTGACCTCAGAAACGACAAGATGGCCTTACAGCGGCTGAAAGAAGCATCTGAAAAGGCAAAAATGGAACTTTCCTCATCCATGGAGACCGATGTTAATCTTCCTTTCATTACCGCCGATGCTTCAGGCCCCAAACATCTCAACATAAAAATAACCAGGGCCAAACTCGAGGGGCTTGTCAGCGATCTTCTCGATAAACTGGAAAATCCGTGCAGACTCGCGTTAAAAGATGCGGGTTTGAGCCCCAAGAACATTGATGAAGTCATTCTTGTCGGCGGAATGACCCGTATGCCGGCAGTTCAGGACCGGGTTAAAAAAATCTTCGGAAAAGAACCGCATAAAGGCGTCAACCCCGACGAAGTTGTGGCCATCGGCGCCGCTATTCAAGGCGGAGTGCTTAAAGGAGATGTCAAAGATGTTCTTCTTCTCGATGTAACGCCGCTTTCCCTGGGTATCGAAACCCTGGGCGGCGTTATGACACGGCTCATCGAAAAAAATACCACCATTCCGACGAAAAAGAGCCAAATTTTTTCAACAGCGGCAGATAACCAGCCGGCGGTATCCATCCACGTGCTTCAGGGTGAACGTGAAATGGCCGGAGGCAACAAAACGCTGGGGCGTTTTGAACTTGTAGGAATACCGCCTGCTCCCAGGGGCATACCACAGATCGAGGTCACCTTTGATATCGATGCCAACGGTATCGTCAACGTCTCTGCAAAGGATATGGCCACCGGCAAGGAACAATCCATTCAGATTACCGCATCCAGCGGATTGTCCAAAGAAGAAATCGACAAACTCATCAAAGATGCAGAGCTTCATGCCGAAGACGACAAAAAGAAAAAAGATCTGGTCGATGCCCGGAATCACGCCGACACGCTGATCTATTCCACCGAAAAATCGGTTAAAGATCTTGGCGACAAGATCGATGCGGACACCAAGAGCAAGGTTGAAGCCGCCATCGAACCGCTTAAAAAGGCCATGGAAGGTGATGACGCCGAAGAGATCCGGCGATTGAGCGAAGAATTGACCCAGGCGTCTCATAAGCTGGCCGAGGCCATGTATCAGCAGGCGTCGCAAAAGGGCGATCAGGAGCATGCCCAGGCAGGGGCATCCGGTAACCAGGAGGCCGGGTCCTCCGCAGCGGACGAAGATGTGGTGGATGCCGATTTTGAAGAGGTCAAAGAAGACGACAAAAAATAAACGCATATCCTGTATCATCAAAAAAATCCTGCGTGCCTGTTTGTGCCGCAGGATTTTTTTTAAGCCGGTCATTTGCTGACCCAAACGGAAGATATTATAGGCGTCTTAATCATGGCAAAACTAAAGTGGCTAACGACTTCTGCCGGTGTAAAAATGCCCGGGATTATTTACGGCACGGCCTGGAAAAAGGACCGAACGGCAGATTTGGTTGTGAAAGCCGTCCAGGCAGGATTCAGGGGAATCGATACCGCCTGCCAGCCGAGACACTATAATGAGCCCCTGGTGGGAACCGCGATCGGCAGACTGAAAGACCATGGTATCGAACGTGAGGATTTGTTCCTGCAAACCAAATTCACCCCGCTTGCCGGTCAGGATCCCAACCAAGTACCCTACGATAAAAATTCCCCGGTCGAGCTGCAGGTCGCCCAGTCTTTTGAGACATCGAAAAAAAACCTGCAGACAGAATATGTGGATTCTCTCATACTTCATTCACCAATGGCACCCCACGGGCTTTTGATGAAGGTATGGAATGCCATGGGAAAAATTCAAAAGGCCGGCGGGGCTCGCCAGTTGGGGATCAGCAACTGTTACGATATTGAAGTGATTCGATCACTTTATGCCGATGCCGACGTTAAGCCGGCAGTCGTACAAAATCGATTTTATCAGGAAACGGATTATGATGCGCAATTGCGTCACTGGTGCGATAATCATGGTGTTATCTACCAGAGTTTTTGGACCCTCACGGCAAATCCCCATATTCTGGCGAGCAACACCGTTCGAACCATTGCTCAAAAGCATAAAAAAACCGAAGCGCAAATCTTTTTTCGATACCTCAGTCATTCCGGCATCGTGCCCCTTACCGGAACGTCATCCGAGATACACATGAAAGAAGATCTCGGCATCTTTGATTTTGAGCTTTCTTCCGAGGATTTAAAGGATATAAGTGTTCTGCTGAATCTGAGTTAGACGGCCCATGGCAATTTGCCGCAGAATGCCTGCAACCTTCAGTGCATATGTGTTTTGGCGTTCGGCATGGTTATTCACCATACATATCAGTTATGATCTTTCGTAGTTGAGCGGCTTTGATATCGGATAACTTATCAATTTTCTTTTTCAATCTTTGCTTGCTTATGCTGCGGATTTGATCAACAGCAATTTCGGCATGTTTATTCGCGCATTTAATCTGGAGACGAGTCCTCCATTGCGGGTGCAATTTTGAGGTTAACGGACATACGACGACTGTTTCCAAATATTTATTCATCTCGTCTTGGCTAATTATGACGACGGGGCGTACTTTTTTTATTTCACTTCCTACGGTGGGATTGAGATCAGCAGAATAAATTTCGTACCTTTTAATGTTCAAAGTCCTCGTCCTCCAGGCCGTCAAAAAGCGTTGTGTCAAAATCGTCCCAATGTTCCTTTTCAATGGCCATGGCCTTATACGTATCTTCCCAGGAAAGCTTGCTTTCTTCTTTATTCCGAATAAGCAGTCCCTTGTCTGTTTCTTCTATCAGAAGGGAATTTTTTAGGCCATATTTTTGAAGGAGCGCCTTGGGTATGCGAACGCCTTTGGAATTTCCAATGGCGACCAGCTTAGCATCTCTAGCCCGTACTTGATTTTCCATGGTTTTTGCTCCTTAGTTTTATCAATTTTATTTAGTAATTACTGTAATTACATTTATCCAAAATGTCAAGATTAAAATCAAAGTGTTTACAAATGGGCGGTTCTAAGATCCTTTCGATGTTTTGGGAACCTAATTCTGAGGACGCCGATTTTCGCTGATGTTGTTTTCATCACAATAACGCCGAATAATGTCCAGAAACACCGCGCCGTATCTTTTTTCTTTGACCTGGCCGACGCCGTGGATCTGAAGCAGGCGATCTTTGGATCGAGGCAACCGGGCGGCCATTTCCGTCAAGGTTCGGTCGGAAAAAATAACGAATGGCGGTACCTGGGCTTCATCGGCCAGTTGTTTGCGTTTTTTTCTCAAACGCTCAAAAAGCAAGGGGTCATGGGGTGTACTTTCTGCTTCTGCCGTGATTTTCCTTTTTGCTTCTTCAGGGATGGGATCCTGGGTCGGCAAATGGCCTTGGAAACTGGTTTGACCCCGGAAGAGCTCCCATGCTTTAGGCGTCAGGTGCAGTCCGCCGTATTCCATATCCTGGGACATGAACCCTTTATGCAGCAACTGGCGGGCCAGATGCCGCCACTGGTTCTTGGAATATTCCAGTCCGATGGCGTAAGTGGAGAGTTTGTGATGACCCCGCCGGACGACCTTTTGGGCTTTTGAGCCCCGCAGAACATCGATAATGTGCTCCACCCCGAAGGATTCATTGGTGCGCTTGACACAGGAGAGCAGCTTTTGGGCGGCCACGCTCAAATCTTCGGGTTCTTTTTTTGCCGCCAGGCAGTTGTCGCACATGCCGCACGTCTCTTGCCCGTAGCGCTCTCCAAAATAGTCCAGCAGCACCCGCCGCCGGCACACGTCGGTTTCAACAAAACGGAGCAAAGTGGTGAGCAGCAGATTGGCCGTTCGCTGGCGAGAGGCGCTCATTCGGCCAATCATGAACTTGACCTTGTGAATATCTCCGTAAGAGTAAAGCAGCAGGCATCGGGCCTCCATACCGTCCCGCCCGGCGCGTCCGATCTCCTGGTAATAACTTTCAATGTTTTTGGGCAGATCATAGTGAATGACAAAGCGGATATTGCTTTTATCGATGCCCATCCCAAACGCAATGGTGGCCACCATCACCTGTACATCGTCTCTGGAAAAGCGTTCCTGGTGGCCCTTGCGGTCGACATCGGACAAGCCGGCGTGGTAGGGCAGCGCCGGGATGCCGTCTTGGGTCAGCAGCCGGGCAAGCCGGTCCACCTGCTTTCGCGTTGCGCAATAAATGATGCCCGGCTGATCCGGATGCCGGTGAATCATGTTCAAGGCCTGCCGGTACGGATCGTCTTTAAAGGCCACCTCTAAAAACAAATTGGGACGATCAAAGCCGGCGATGAATTCAGCGCCTTCACCCAGCCCGAGACAATTTTTAATGTCCCTTCGGACTTGCTCCGTTGCCGTAGCGGTCAAGGCCAGGCACACCGCCTTGGGCAGTTGTTTTCGGACTTCTGCCAGACGCCGGTATTCCGGCCGGAAATCATGGCCCCACTCGGAAATGCAGTGGGCCTCGTCAATGGCCAGACAGTCGACCTTGATCGACCGCAACATTTCCAGCAGCGTATCCTTGAGCAGCGTTTCCGGCGCCACATACAGCAGCTTGACCTTTCCGCTTTTTACCTTTGTCATATTGGCGCGGTATGCGCCCGCTTCCAGGGCGCTGTTTAACATCACCGCCGCCACCCCGTTTTCGCGCATCTGCTGAATCTGATCGGTCATCAAAGATATCAGGGGCGACACGACGATGGTCAGCCCATCGAACAACAGGGCCGGTATCTGGTAACAGAGAGACTTTCCGCCGCCGGTGGGCATGATAACCAAAGCATTTTTGCCGGCCATGACCTGGGCGATGATCTCCGGTTGAAGGGATACAAAGTCTTTAAAGCCAAAGACTTTTTGCAGTACCGCTTGGGCATTTTCCATGATGTCGGGCATGTTTTTCCCCTAAGGATTTGAGCTATGTGTTTCATTTTATGGCAAAAAGATATTTATTTGTCAATAAATAGAACTGTCGATTATTAATTACTTTTTAATATCCGTATCTATTATTCCGCTATTATTTCTTTATGTATCCGTCTGAACATCGCCCTTGCGTGAACCTCATTTGAATTTTCGATGAAAGTGCATATAATGAGATTAAATTAACAATAAGGGAAATAATGAAAACCCACGCAATCCATATAAAAGGCGCCAGACAACACAATCTCAAAAACCTCGATCTGGCAATCCCTCTGAATCATCTCACGGTGATTACCGGTGTCAGCGGTTCCGGCAAGTCGTCCCTGGCCTTTGACACGCTTTATGCCGAAGGCCAACGCCGTTATGTGGAAACCTTCTCGCCATATGCCCGCCAATTCATGGATCGCATGGATCGTCCCCAAGTCGATAAAATCGAGGGTATTCCGCCGGCCATCGCCATCGACCGCAAGGATCCGGTCCGAACTTCCCGCTCGACCGTGGGCACCATGACCGAAATTACCGACCATGTAAAACTCCTTTACGCCCGCCTGGGGCAACTCCACTGCCGATCCTGCGGCAAGCCGGTGTTACCGGAAACCCCGGCCCATGTCTGGAATCTGTTGAAAAACCGGCCCGGCGGCTCTCAACTGGTCATTACCTTTCCATACCCGGTTGACGGCACTGCCGCTGACGAGGTCCGCAAGTCGTTGACCCAAATGGGCTTCGATCGTCTCTACTTTGACAATCGAATCGTTCAACTGCAAGACTGGCAACCCCGGGGCCGCCGGACGGAAATAGCCGTGGTGGCCGATCGTTTATTGCTGCGACCCCGCGATAAAGAGCGCATCATGGACTCTGTTGAGATGGCCTTTCGCTTTGGCGGGGGGCGCATGGATGTCTGGATTGCACCGGATGAACATCATGCCTTCAGCAACCGCCTGCAGTGTGCCGACTGCAACATCCGCTACCACGCACCGCTGCCGAATCTTTTTTCGTTTAACAGCCCCATCGGCGCCTGCGCCACCTGTCGCGGTTTTGGCCGCACCATCGGTATGGACATGGACCTTATCATACCGGACCGGACACGCTCCCTTGAAGACGGCGCCGTCAAACCCTTCGGCAATCCGGAAGACGGACGCATGGAGTTTGCGGATCTGATGGATTTTTGCCGGCATGCAAAGATTCCGACGAACATTCCCTTTCAAAAGCTGACGGCCGCGCACCAAAAGGCCATTGTTGAAGGAACTTCCCGCTACTATGGGATCCAAGGGTTTTTCCGCTGGCTGGAGACCAGAACCTATAAAATGCCGGTGCGGGTATTTTTGTCCCGTTATCGCAGTTATGATATCTGCCCGGATTGCAGCGGCGCCCGATTCAAAGAAGAGACCCTGTTGTACCGGCTGGGCGGACAGACCATCGCCCGTGTCTATGCCATGAATGTCCGGCGGGCCATCGCGTTTTTCAATTCCCTGCCAATATCCCAGATGGACGAAGCCGCGCTGCTCGTTCTGGATGAAGTTCGCAACCGCCTGAACTATCTGAAAAATGTCGGCCTCGGGTATTTAACCCTCGACCGCCAGTCGCGCACGCTTTCGGGCGGCGAGGTCCAGCGGGTTGCCCTGGCGTCCGCACTGGGATCTTCCCTGGTCAACACCCTCTATGTTCTGGATGAGCCCAGTATCGGTCTGCATCCCAGGGACAACCACCGCCTCATACGCATTCTAAAGCGGCTTCGAAATCTGGCCAACACCGTGGTGGTGGTTGAACACGATCCGGAAATCATTCGCGAAAGCGACTTTCTGCTGGATCTCGGCCCCAGGGCCGGTGAACAGGGCGGCCGGGTCATGTATTTCGGCCCCACTGCCGGTGTCAACGGGTCTCTGACCGGAGCGTATTTAAAAGGAAAGCGTAGAATCCCCGTGACCGACCGCCGCCGCAAGCCGCCCAACGGACAATGGCTAACCATCACCGGCGCAACGGCAAACAACCTGAAGAACATCGAGGTCCACATCCCCCTGGGGGTGTTCATCTGCCTGACCGGTGTCTCCGGATCGGGCAAATCGACCCTGGCTGAAGAAATTCTGTATAAAGCCGCCAAAAGGTTCCTGGGAGACCCCCGGGGACGTCCCGGTGAGCACATCGCCGTCAAGGGGTTGGATCCCGTCAAAGAGGTCATCCTCGTGGATCAGAGGGCCATCGGCCGCACCCCCCGGGCGAATGCATTGACCTATACCAAGGCATTGGACCCCATCCGCCGGCTGCTGTCCGATACCGCCGACGCCAGGGCAAGGGGTTTCGGCCCCGGACATTTTTCATTCAATGTGACCGGTGGTCGTTGTGAAACGTGCAAAGGCGATGGATTCGAAAAAGTGGAAATGCAGTTTCTTTCCGACGTGTTTATTACCTGTCCCGACTGCAACGGCCGGCGCTTCAAATCCGAGGTGCTGGACGTCCTTTATCGAGGACACAACATCCATGACATTCTGACCATGACGGTGGATCAGGCCCTGGATTTATTCGCGGACCGGCAAAAAGTCGTGGATGCATTGCAGCCGCTCGCCGATGTCGGGCTGGGATACATCCGGCTGGGCCAGCCGATCAACACCTTGTCCGGTGGTGAAGCCCAGCGGCTCAAGCTTTCCCGCTACGTGAAAATCGGTTCGCAAAATTCCGGGCACAAACTGTTTATCTTTGACGAACCCACCACGGGCCTGCATTTTGATGATATCGGCAAGCTGCTGAACGCATTGCAGCACCTGGTGGACAGCGGCAACACGGTTCTCGTGATCGAGCACAATATGGATGTCGTCAAAACCGCCGACTGGGTCATCGACCTGGGTCCCGAGGGCGGTGATGCCGGCGGTGAAGTCGTTGCCGCCGGTCCCCCCGAAGACGTTTCCAAAAATGGAAAATCCCATACCGGACGCTTCCTGAAAGCATATTTAAAGCAGTCCGGACGGCTGAAACGTCAAAAATCGTCATCGCCGGGAGTCGCCGAGTCGCCGGCGATTTTTTCAAAACCGGCGCTTTCCACCGCCATTACCCTGAAAGGCGCCCGGGAACACAATTTAAAAAATATCAACCTGAGCATCCCCCACAACCAGATGGTCGTCCTGACCGGCGTATCCGGTTCGGGAAAATCAACCCTGGCGTTTGATATTCTGTTCGCCGAAGGCCAGCGCCGCTATCTGGAAAGCCTGGCGCCTTACGTTCGCCAGTACATGAAGATTCTGGAACGGCCGGAGATCGACCTGGTGTCCGGCCTGGCGCCGACGGTCGCCATCGAACAGCGCATCAGTTATACCAGCCGTCGATCCACGGTGGCCACGCTCACCGAAATTTATCACTACCTGCGGTTGCTGTACAGCAAGCTCGGGGTGCAACACTGTCCGGGCTGCGGCCGCAAACTGACGGCCCAAACCCGGGCATCCATCGTTGAGCAGATCCGCCGGCGCTATGAGAAAAGGCCGGCAACAATGCTGTCCCCCAAGGTGTTCGGGCGCAAAGGCTTTCACAAAGAAGTGCTTGCGCGGGCACTGAAAAAAGGATTCCGAAAAGCCCGGATTGACGGCCGAATGACCCCCTTGAAAAAAGGCATGGCCCTCAGTCGTTATCATGAGCACGATATTGATGTGGTTGTCGGCACACTCCCCGCGCCGGATCTTGATGCGCTGGTGGACACGGCCATAGAGGAAGGCGACGGCAGTCTTGCGATTCTCGACCGTCACCGAAACGAAGAGATTTTCAGTCTGCACGGCATCTGTCCCGCCTGCGGTATCGGCCTTGAAAACCTCGATCCCCGCCTGTTCTCGTTCAACAGCAAACAGGGCGCCTGCCCGGAATGCGGCGGTCTCGGAATTGTGAGTGATCCCGAGGATGAAGATGATTCCTATCCCAGGATCTGCTCCCAATGCGGCGGGAGCCGGTTGAAGCCGTCGGCACTGGCGGTGAAAGTCGGCAACTATTCGATCTGGGATCTGGTGCAAAAACCGGCCCGGGAAGTTTATGACGTTATCAAGCAACTGAGCTTTGCCCCGCACGAAAAACCGGTTGCCGAACCCGTCATCGCGGAGCTGCTGATACGGCTGTCTATGCTGAACCAACTGGGTCTGGCCTATCTTTCCCTGGCCCGCAGCGGCGATACCCTTTCCGGCGGAGAAGCCCAGCGCATACGCCTTGCCGCTCAGCTCGGATCCAATCTGACCGGTGTCTGCTATATCCTGGATGAACCCACCATCGGCCTGCATGCCAGAGACAGTCATATTCTGATCGAGGCCCTCAAGACGCTGCGCGACCGGGGCAACACCATTCTGGTGGTGGAACACGATGAGGAAACCATTCGCGCTGCGGATACGATCATCGATCTGGGGCCCGGGGCCGGACAGGACGGCGGTCAAGTCGTCGCCAGCGGCAAGCTGGCGGATTTGAAAAGAGCGCCTTTATCCGTGACCGGCGCCCTGCTGGACGGTCATCCCAGGACGATCACCTCCCGTCTGCGGTCACACAACGGAACGCGCAAAATCACGGTTCAAGGGGCTTCGGTTAACAACCTCAAAAACGTTCAGGTCGACTTTCCCCTGGGTTGCCTGATTGCGGTCACCGGCGTTTCGGGCTCCGGCAAGTCCAGTCTGCTCAAAGAAACACTGTACAAGGGCTTGCGCAACCGGCTTCTGAAGCAGCGCCGCCCGGCGGGCGCGTGTAAAGATATCCTCGGGTGGAAACATCTGAAGCGGGTTCTGGAAGTCGATCACAGCCCCATCGGCCGCACCCCGCGCTCGGTGCCGGCCTCGTATGTCGGGTTTTTGTCTCAAATCCGTAAATTGTTCTCCCTGACCCCGGCGGCACGGACCCGCGGCTACAATCCGGGTCGTTTTTCATTCAATGTGGCCGAAGGCCGCTGCGACGCTTGCAAGGGCCAGGGACGCCCCAAGGTCGCCATGAGCTTTTTGCCCGATGTTTACGTGCCCTGCGAGGTCTGCCGGGGAAAGCGGTTCAACAAGGAAACGCTGGCGGTCCAGTATCGGGGGAAAAACATTTCGGAGATCCTGGAGATGACCTTTGCGGAAGCCGCCAGGTTTTTCGCGGCGGTGCCGGCCATACGTCGCGCCGTTCAATTTGTCTGTGATGTGGGACTGGGGTACCTGGGACTGGGGCAGCCCAGTCCGACGCTGTCGGGCGGCGAGGCCCAGCGCATTAAGCTGGCCCAGCAACTGGTCAAGCCGGCCGCCGGCCACACGTTTTACATCCTGGACGAACCCACCACCGGTTTGCACACGGCCGATGTCCAGCGGCTCATCGAGGTTTTGCAGAAACTGGTGGATGACGGCAACACGGTGGCCGTTATCGAACACAACATGCAGATCATCCAGACAGCGGATTACATTATCGATCTCGGACCCGAAGGCGGTGATGCCGGCGGACGCATCGTGGCCACGGGTTCACCCAAAGAGCTTTTAACATTTGCCCGAACCTCTCACACCGCCCGCTGTTTTGAAAAGTATTTGAAATCGGAAGGATAGAGGTGAAACCTTAATTGATCGAAAGTCGAGGATGCCCCAGATCCAAGGCGACCGAGGGTGAAGCTGTAGTCGTCTACCGCGACCCCTCGGCAACGAAGGAGATGGGGTATCCTCGGCTTTCCTTCGGGTAAACAAAATGATGAAAAAAACGTCTGATGATAAATCTTCTATGTCCATTTTATCGCAACCAATTAATAGCAGCGTAAGACCCTGTGTTTTTGAACTTTTAATATCCCTCATCGTTTTGTTTACGATCATTTGAGATGAAAGATTCATCCCCATTAATTGTCCTATTTCTTGACAGGATTGACAGGATCACCAGGATTAGAATGTCTGATACCCATTTACAATAGTCTTGACATGTTAGGTTAAATATGTGTAAAAAATATACCAATTCCAATGAATAGCTTTAACTTTACCCTATCGTTTCAAAAGTTGGAGGGCTTCAGAGCCAAGACGCCAAGGGTGAAGCCGTAGTAAACCTACTGCGAACCCTTGGCAACG
>CAZQAF010000091.1:0-12982 GCA_964591175.1 uncultured Desulfobacteraceae bacterium
AGTCAAAGGCAAGACGCCTAATTAAAATACGATTTCAAGGGGAAAGAAGAGATTTTCACCTCAAGACTGGGGGCTGCGAGGACCTCATTTTTTTATCCAGTGTTTTACCAAATCTTCAATGACGGCACATTCCAGACCAAATGGCAGGTATCCTGCGTATCCAAGAATCGGCATTTCAAATAGTTTGTAGCGGTTAACGAACGGAATGCTGTATTCCCATTTGGCCAGGCTGTAATAGTTCCACATTTCCCAGAAAAATCCGCAAAAGAGGGCAGCAGCCACGGATGCTATCACCGGGCTCCAATGACCGGCGGCCATTTCAGAAAATATGTGCCTTTCTCCCATCAAGGTCTGAAGGGAAACGATGATGATCAGCGGGGAGATCCACAACAAAGAGAAAAGGTAATTCGGCCATACGCCGATGCCGGCAAGGCTGATGCCGGATATGACAAGCGCGAAAACCGCCAACAATTTGGCATTGGGGTATTTAACAGGGTTAAGGTTATCAAATGCCGGTCGAATCCATGAATACGTGTTCATTACGTCGCGTGTTCCCAAAACCGCCGGCAATACGGTTGAAAAGGAAAGGGTGGCATGCCAAAAGTATTCCCAGGAATTAAAATGAATCCCCGTGTATTGCCAGTTCTGAACGAACCGGTTCAGGTATTCGAAAAACCACCAGAACCCGGCGCTCATGGGAAAAAGCATCAGGAAAAACCCGGGACTGCCGGTCATCATGCATCGGCCGGTTCGTTTCCGGCAAAATGCATTGATGACCAGTATATATGAGAGCCACAGAGGAGTAAATGTATGGGGTTGAAATTTGGTAAACCAGGAAAATCGTGTCCATGCCAAAATCCAGGTCGCGATGCCTGTAATAATACCCAACCAGCCCCACCAGGGAAATGAATGCAAAGGCAATGGCTTGATGCTCGTCTGCTGCCGGTATAATTTGAATCCCAAGAAGACCAGGGGTGCAACAAAACAAAGGATGAAAATAGCATATCCCGTAAAGACATACCATGAGAAGGGGGCATGAAGCACATAGCGGCTGTGGGGAGGAAACTCCAGATATCTTTGCACCGGAAAACCCGCAAAAACGACACCCAAAAGCGGCAGCCCCAAAAGCATCGCTGCCAGGATCAGCAGCTTGGCAATTTCTTTTTTCACGAATGACACGTTAATCTTCGGGCGAAGGTAATATCTTCACCACGGTCCTGTGCATTTTTTTACCGTTTTTCAATATGTATGACTTCCGAACGGTTTCAAGGCGGCCTTGGGCAAACAGTCTGACACATTCCGGGTACAACGACCATTCCAGTTTCAATCCTTTTTCCCTGATTGATTCCAGCGTGTCATCTTCTGAAATGGCATAGGCTTTTTGACCGATAATCGCCCCCGTATCTTCGCCGTAATCGACAAAATGTACCGTACATCCGCCGATCTTGCTTCCATAACGAAACGTATCGCCATAACCGTCATTCCCGGGAAACGCCGGTAGCAGGGCCGGATGAATATTCATGATTTTAGGGTGCCCCGGAACCGTATTCACCCTGTCGATAAAATAGGGGGTTAGATTTCGCATAAAACCGGCCAGTACCAGAAGATCGAACGGATAATTTTTCATTTTGTCAAGAATCGCCGCTTCTGCGATCGCCCTGGGGATAAAGAAACCTTTCACGGTTTCATCATCGGCATCTGCCGGGAAAAGCGTTTGCTTTGAAAGAATTTCATCAAGATCAAAATCATCGGGCAAGGTGGCCTGTTTCGGTGCTTTTTTGAAGTTTCGGATAATGGACGGGTAATCTACGACAAAGGTCGGAATATTATGGCTTTTGCCCCTTTTGAGACCGGCGGCATGGGGGTTATCCGACCCTATAAATACGATACTGCCGGGTATCTTACCGGATTCACAGGCATTCATAATGGCCTGGAGGTTTGTCCCGCTGCCGGATATCAGTACGCCGATACGAATATTCTTCTTCATTACCATTATTTCCAAAGTTACAATACTTTTACCATGAGCGGAATGGCGACAAAGGTGCCGATGGCACTGCCCAGATTCGTGAAAACCACCACCAAAAGAATACGCGTGATCTTATTTTTCCAGAAACCTCTTACGGAAAGAATGTCCCTGGACAAGTTTTCAAAATCTCTGACCTTGGGCTTTCGCGAAAAAGCCTCCACAAGACCTGAAACCCACCCCGCCGCTATCATGGGATTCAAAGAGGTCAGCGGGGCGGCCAGGATTGAAGATAGAATTGTCAATGGATGAGCCAAAGCAATGGCTGCGCCAAGGCCTGCCAGAATACCGTTTGCCATGATCCACCAGATAATCATATTCGCGCCGACATGAGTTCCTCCGTGATAGAAACCCCATATAAAAAGGACAAGGATGCCCAAAGGGATGATCCATTTTAACAGGCCGGTAAATTTTCCTTTAGGTGGAATTCGGTTCAAACGATCCATATCGATCTCGGCGTCCCAGTATTTTTTAATGCCGGGGACGTGACCGGCGCCCACAACCGCCACAATTTTATCGCCGGGTGCGGTTCGAATTTTATGAGCCAGGTATTGATCTCTTTCGTCGATCAGAATATCTCTTAAAACAGGAAGCGATTTCCCCACATCGGCAAGAAGCGATTCAAGCACATCTTGCTGTTGCATTTTTTCAATGTCTTTTTCGGTGATTTCTTCGATCTCGCCCATGGACAACAGCAGGTGAAACAGGAGTTTGATTTTACCCCACAATCCCATGGCACGCCAGGTTTTGGCCAGGGTGATGCGGATGCTTCTATCGGATAGGTGGATGCGGGCACCGACGGCCTCTGCGGCATCGATGGCTTTGATCATCTCAGCGCCGGGCACAATATCGAATTTATCGGCGATCCGTTTTTGAAAGGATGCCAGAAGGAGATTGGACAAAAGCAAAAAGGATTTTTTTTCTTTAATAACCTTGATAATGTCCGTATCCAGCCATTTCTCTTTCTGGCGAATCGATTGATACCTGGCATCACACAATTCAACACAGACCGTATCCGGTTTTTCTGTTTCGATGACGCTGCCGACCAGCTGAGCGCTCTCCTTAGATACGTGTGCAGTACCCACCAGTATGATTTCTTTTTCTTCAAAAAAAAGAGAATGTATGTTATTTGTTTCGCCTTTCATTCAAATTCCTTGTAAAATTAAATTCAATCCGAAGCGGTCAGTTTCGACGGTCTCGTAATATGAATTCGGCTTTTTACGAATTCATTAATTTTAAACAGTGAGACGGTTACGAGATAAATATATATATGAAAGCGCCTGTCTTTGACAAGCCCGAATAAAAATGGACCCCAAAAATATAAAAAGCAAACTGGAAAATTTGTATCTGCGGTATAATCGGGATCAATATATCCATCCGGATCCCGTCGAATTTTTACATCAATACGATGATATCAAAGACCGTGAGATTGCCGGACTGATTGCGTCTTCGCTGGCATACGGAAGGGTCAAACAAATCCTTAAAAGCGTGTCGTCCGTTCTGAACCGGATGACGCCGTCGCCGTATCTGTTTCTCAAGGATTCAACGCATCCATCCATGTGTAAAACCTTTAAGAATTTTACACACCGGTTTGCCCGAGGGGATCATATAGCAGGATTGCTGCAGGGCGCCAAAAACGTGCTTGACCAATACGGTTCATTGAACGACTGTTTCCTCCGGGCGATATACGACGATGACAGAACCATCATATCCGCCCTCAACTTTTTTTCAATTGCGCTTACCGCAGAAAATTGCACCCCGGGCCATCTTATTGCTTTGCCTCAAAGAGGAAGTGCCTGCAAACGTATGAATTTATTTTTAAGGTGGATGGTTCGAAAAGACGATGTGGATCCGGGCGGCTGGCAAGGGATTGCTCTTTCAAAACTGATCATTCCTTTGGACACGCACATGCATAAGATCGGTTTGAGGCTGGGGTTTACCAAAAGCCGGCAGGCGAATATGAAAACCGCCCTTGAAATTACTTCCGGGTTCAGACAAATTGCGCCGGATGACCCGGTAAAGTATGACTTTGTCCTGACACGGTTCGGGATCAGGTCCGATATGAACATCGACACCCTGTAGCATTAAATTTCATTTAAGATTCATATTTGACAAAAAAGTACTGATATCTTATATATGCCCATTATGTCAGAAGATATGCTGTCAAAATTAACTGCCGACAAAAAAAACCTGGAACGGGTCCTCGACAACCTCAGGATCGGCATCATCGCCCATGATTTAAACCGCCGCATCTTTTATTTCAATAAGGAGGCCGAAAGAATCACCGGTTACAAAAGAGAAGAAGTTCTGGGTAAAGATTGTCACCAGGTCTTTGGCGAACCTTTTTGCGGCGGACGGTGTTCGTTTTCCGATAATGCGCCGGCTTTTAGGGATAAAAAGGAGTATTTAAACCATATTGTAACAAAAAGCGGTGAAGCCCGTCGCATTGAAATGTCCGTTACGATGATGAAAGACAACAAGGGCCGGGATTTCGGGGTGCTGGCATCGCTGGCAGATGTCACCGAGATGTTAAATCTTTCCATGAAGGCCCGTGAACTGGCCAGTTTTTCGGGCATTGTCGGCAAGGACGCCAAAATGATGACGGTTTTCCGGCAAATCCGGGATGTCGCGGGCTATGATTATCCGGTCCACATATCCGGGGAAACCGGCACCGGCAAGGAATTGGTTGCTGAAGCCATTCATAATGAAAGTCACAGAAGCGGTGCGCCCTTTGTTCCCATCAATTGCGGGGCCCTTCCGGAAAGCCTCATCGAAAGCGAACTGTTCGGTCATGTCAAAGGCGCCTTTTCAGGCGCTCTCCGGGACAAAAAAGGGCGTTTTGAACTGGCTGACAAGGGGACTATTTTCCTTGACGAAATCGCTGAACTTTCAAAACAAATGCAGGTTAAGCTGTTGCGTTTTTTGCAAAACGGCATGTTTGAAAAAGTCGGGGGAGAAAAGACCGTTCGCGTGAATGTCCGGGTGATCAGCGCCACCAACAAGGATTTAAAGAAGGAGGTCCAACAAGGCACGTTTCGAAAGGATTTGTTTTACAGGCTCAATGTCATTCCGATACATCTCCCACCGCTGCGTGAGCGAAGAAACGACATTCCGCTGCTCGTCGATCATTTTTTAAAGGAAGCCGGAGAAATGCATGACAGCATACCACCGAAAATTTCCAGGGAAGCCGTTTCCTTAATGATGGAGTATCAATGGCCGGGCAATGTTCGGGAGCTGCAAAATGCTATTCAGTTTGCCATTGTTAATTGCAGCGGTGATATGATTTCCCCCAAAGAGCTTCCCATGGAACTCAGGGACCAGAGCATCCTTTGTGCTCCCCGCGGCGCTTCCAAAAAACTGAATGAGGAGATTGTGAGAACCGCTCTGGAAAAATCCGGCGGAAACAAAGCAAAGGCCGCCAGAAGCCTGGGGGTGGGCCGGGCCACCCTGTACCGGTTCTTGAACGACCATCCGCATACTTTCCAACAGTAACTTATCATTGGTGCTTGACCGAAGCCGCTGCTTTTTTGGTCAAAAACTCAAAATACAAAACGAGCCGGTACCGTCAATCAACAATCATAAATCGCCAATTAAAAAGGGCTCCCAAAGGGAGCCCTTTTTAATTTATGGAATTACCGATATTTCATCGGGTTAAGCCTGTTATTATTTAGCTTCCATTTCCCGGCGGTCCGCCATATCCATCAAGACCCTTTCTCTGGCTTTATCGATGCCGAGTTCTTTTCGCTTTTTATCGATATGCGCAATCATCATCGCTGCCATTTCATACGGATCTGCGGTAAAGCCCCATTTCCCGAGACCTTGTTTCTCCAACCCGTCAAACAGAAGGTTGTGGAACTTTGTTTCTTCAACAATGGGGAAGGTCACTCCAAAAACGGTATACACACCCGAGGCGACAAAATATTGCCCGATACTTATGGCTTTTTCGCTCATCCATTCGGGAGCGGCGCCTGCAGCGGGAAGTTCAGCGATGCTATGCCCCAGACCGCCTTCTTTAACCATAGCGGAAGCTGCAATAAGAATCCGGCTGTTGTCTACGCAGGAACCGACACCCAGAACCGGCGGCATCCCAACCGTTTCACAGACTTCCTGCAATCCGGGTCCTGCAAATATTGCCGCTTCAGGGGTTGTCAATCCGGCCTTGGCAAGCGCAATCTGGGAACACCCGGTCTGGAGCACCAGGATATCATTTTTAATTAACTCCTTAACCAGTTCCACATGAACCCAGTCCTGTTTAACTCTTGGGTTGGTACATCCCACCACACCGGCAACCCCCCGGATCCGGCCGTTAATGATATTGTCATTGAGTGGTGTATAGGATCCTCGAAAAGTTCCGCCGAGCATGTAGTTAATGTACTCATGGGAGAATCCGTGAACACCGATGTTCTTAATTCTCGGGATTTCGATTTCCCCTGTTCTGTTTTTGAACCTTGAGATGGCCTTTATCACGATCTCATCGGTACACGCACTCGGGTGATGTTCATCAAATTCGATATGCTGTGCGCCTTCGATATGACATCTCGGGTTCGTGGTTATGAGATGAGTCCCGTAACATTCGGCAACCTTGGCCAATCCCTGTTTGATACACTGTACATCCACCGTCATTGCATCCACGGCGTTAGTAACCAAAATCGCTTCCGTTGACATGAAGTTGCCTGCATGGGGGATACCGTGTCGTACCAGCATTTCTGCGCCTGAGCAGCACATGCCAACCAGGTTGATGCCCGCGGCTCCGGCTTTATTGGCGGCTTCAACGAGTGTCGGTTCATTCACTGATACCAGCATGGATTCAAAGAGATTTGGTTCGTGCCCGTGAACGATGATATTGACATGGTCTTCTTTTAAGACCCCCATATTCACTTCAATACTGACCGGAGAAGGAGTTCCGAAAAGAATATCGGATATTTCCGTTGCCACCATGGATCCGCCCCAGCCGTCGGCAAGGGCGGTTCGGCTGCACTGTTTGGTAATGTTTTCATAATGCTGGTCCACGCCCATATGGGTTCGGTGCATCAGCTCCATGATCTCACGCATGGCGCCCCTGGGGACAATGCCCAGCTTTCGCCAGGTTTCCAATGTTTTTTCCGGAACGCGCTTGGCAAAGGGGATTTCGCCATCCACCTGTGTATAAGTCCGCTCGAGTTCTTCATACAGATCCATAGCGATATCATTCATTTCCCGTCCTTCGGTTTCGATGCCGATGGACGATGCAACTTCTTCAAGTTTTATGGTGTCCTTGATGGCATACTCTGTTATATTCCCTTTTACGACCTCTCGGAAAAGATCGAGCATGCTCATGCCGTGATCGGTATGGGCCGCGCTTCCGGAAGCCACCATGCGGGCAAAATTTCGAGCCATAATGGTGTCAATGGTCGCGCCGCAAACGCCGACCTTTCCGTAAGGATCCCTGGCATTCAGCCGGCAGGGACCCATGGCGCAGTGCTTGCAACATGCGGAATCCGCACCGATGGGGCAGGCTTTCATGCTGGCCGCTCTGTCAAAGGCTATCTCGACACCGTCTCTTTTTGCTTTTTTAAGCATTTGTATGGTGGCGTCACAGATCGTGACATCCTTTGGGTTGATCTCTTTTTTCTTCGACAACAGTTCCTTTTTTTCCATTTGGCCTCCTTTGCGGAAAGACTGCTATTAATAATGATTATAGAATGTCGTTATTGATAATGATTACTAATAATCTTAAAGTGCCTGATGGTTTTTTGTCAAGATAAAAATATATCTTATTATATGTTATAGAATGTTACTCTTTGAAAAAATTACTTTTTTAAGTTCATTTAATTGATAACGCCGATTGCGACGTCTGTAAATTCCGGTTGAGATTTTAATTTAACAATAGAGATGATTGTAAAATATTATAGAATATGAGATAGAAAAATATTCAATAATTCATCAAAAAGGATATTCACATGTCTGAAAAACCGATCAAGCTGTATTCTTTGAGCACTTGCAGTCATTGTAAATCGACCAAGAAACTTTTGAATGAGTGTACGGTTATGTATGAATTTGTCGATGTTGATCTTTTAGAAGGAGAGGAACGCCGGGCCATATTGGAGGATGTGAAAAAATTCAACCCCAAATGCTCTTTTCCGACCATTATCATCGGCGATAAGGTTATCGTGGGGTTCAAGGAAAATGAGATAAAGGAGGCCTTGGGGCTTTAATGGATAAGTGGCTGAGCCGCCGGAGACCTAAAGCTTCAATAAACGGCCATTTCCTGATCCGAATCCTTCCCTTTGTCCGAAGTGACGTATGCCGCCTGTTTGCCGCGTCTGTCAGGATTTTGTCTGCGGCCTTCGCTGTATCTGCGTTCGGGAATATGCACGGTATAGGAATATCTGCGGCGATCAATTCCCGTGCGTCTGCCGCCCTTATCTGATAATAAGTGTCTGTCCATATTTCGTTTGATAAGCAAATTTCGTGCAAAGTCGGCATGTTTGACATAAATAATGTGTTAATTCTATTAATTTCAAATAGATAAAAAATGGGATTTATACAGCCTGTTTGAAATTATTTTAAAAGCATTGAAAGTTATGTAAACCGTTACATAACAATTGGGTGGTTTTATATACAGCTATAAGACACCTGAAGATCGCCGGCGAAATGGGGAAAAAGGTCGGATCAAATGTATTCTTGCGGTTAAAATTTTCGCGTTCCTTGAACTTGAACAAAAATGAGCATTTTTCAAAGGTCTCGAGGGAGCAAGAAAAAGGCCCGAATAAATCGGGCCTAAACATAGCAAATATTTCAACGATGAACAACCCCCCTGTCAGACGTTGTGTTTGATTTTTGCGAGAACCTCCGGGGTGGGTTTGGGGAGTCCGGCGATTTTCCATGCGACGATCGGATCAGGGAATTGCTGGTAATGACAATCCTTTGCCTGCTTGACGTTCTTACAGACAGCACGGAGTATGGGAAACGCCTCGAACTTCTTGTAATAGTCCCTCATGAATTTAAGAATTTCCATTCTTTCCTCGGTCAAAGGACATTCCCGGGAAACCCCTTCCTTGTCCGCCAGTTCGCAGGCGACATTTTCGTTCCAATCTTCAAAGTTAATCAGGTATCCTTCTCTATCCAAGTCGAGATTAACATTTTTTTGTTCCAGCGTCATGATGTTTTACCTCCCCTATCAATATTTATTTGAGTCTCGAATTCCGATACCCTTCAAAAGCCTTGGACGTTCGTCTAAATGTGAGTGCGACATCTGAATAAAATTAATGCCGGCAGCGCGGTTGTCAAGACAGGATGCCATTTCAATTCGAGTGGTTTGAAAACGATCGAACCGTCCGGTAAAGTTTCTTTGCTTGATAAGAACTCCGGACAAACGGGCCGCAGGCGACTTCGATAAACCCCATTTCAAGTGCAATTTTGCGCCAGTTGTCGAATTCCCGAGGAGGAACAAAGCGTTTAACCGGCAGATGGGCTTTGGTGGGCTGAAGATATTGGCCCAGTGTCAGCAATCGGCATCCTGTATTAAGCAGATCCTTCAGGGTGTTGTGGATTTCTTCGGTATTTTCTCCCAGACCAAGCATTAATCCGGACTTGGTAACGATATCCGAGTCAAAAGCGACCATCTGTTTTAAAAGATCCAGGGAACGTCTGTAGACGGCTTCCGGCCGGACAGCCGGATAAAGCCGCGGAACGGTCTCTATATTATGGTTTAAAACGTTCGGGCGGGCTCCGGCAATTCTTTTGAGAGCATCTTTATTTCCTTGAAGATCTGGAATGAGCAGCTCGATTAGTGCCTCCGGGACCTTCTTACGGATTTCATCTATTGTTCGGACAAAGAGAAAAGCCCCGCCGTCTGAAAGATCGTCCCGTGTGACCGAGGTGATCACCACATAATCCAGATTCAGGCACATGACCGTTTCGGCAACCCTTACCGGTTCATCTGGATCCGGTGGATGTCGGGGGCCATGGACAACAGCGCAAAATCGACAGTTACGCGTGCAACGATCCCCCATAATCATAAATGTAGCGGTCTTACGGGAAAAGCATTCCCAAATATTGGGGCATTGCGCTTTTTGACAAACAGTATGAATTTTTGCCCTGCTGATGAGCGCCCCGACCTCTTCATGGACGGTGCCGGATGGGAACCGCTTCTTGAGCCAGATGGGTTTTGCCCCATGTTTTTTTCGTACATGACACTGCGTCATGTCGGCCTCGACAACGTCATGAGAATGTTCCTGTCGATACATTTTTCTAAAAAAGAAACCATCTTGGAGGGTTCAAATTTAACCGGGTTAAATCCAAAGACAGATTTAAGATGATGTTTCATTGCTTCTCTTACCGGTTTCATGGGGATGGTTTTCGATAGCTCTTGGGCCATGGATGTCACGCCGACATCGACAAGCCCGCATGGGTGGATCCACTGGAAAGGTTTCAGCGATAAGCTGACGTTCAGGGCGCAACCGTGGAAGCAGACGCTCCGCTTAACGGAGATGCCGACACTTCCCAGTTTTTTATCCGCCATCCAGATTCCCCTGTTGAGCGTATTCCTCCCGGCAAATATCTCCCAATCTGAAACCGTACGAAGCATGATTTCTTCAAGACCCGTCACGTAGTCGGTGATTTTCAGTCCGGCTTTGGCGAGATCGATAATGGGATAAACCACCAGCTGACCGGGGCCGTGGAATGTAATATCTCCCCCTCTTTCCACTTGAATGACGGGGATCTTTAACCTTTTAAGAAAGGCCCTCGAAACCTTAAGATTCTCTATGCCGCCCCTTCTTCCAAGGGTAAATACGGGAGGGTGCTCCAGAATTAAAATAATATCGTTTTCAAGAACGCCGCCTTGTCTGGCGCTTACAAGATGGTGCTGAAGATCCAGCGCATCCTGGTATTCCAGCATCGGCAGGTCCAGACAAAGACACGATTTATTGTTAAGACCGCGCATGAATTAAAATTTTGATATATATAATAAGGATTAATCTAATCCATCCTTGAATCGCTTTGTCGTTAAAACGAAATGCTTGCCGTATATTAAATAATTTTCGTCGGGGGCTCGTCCTTTGCCATGAGTACGATATCCCTTGGATTACAGAGCTGTCTCGGTAATTCTGCCACACGACCGCAGGATATGCAAACAAAATTGATGTGCTGCAGTTTTGGCTTGCAGATATGCCTGGGGTTTCTGCTTGTTTGACCGCAGTGCTCGCAAATGAAAGTTTCCTTCATCTCTACCGGATCGCATAGGTGGCCGGTATCTGTGGCGGCTTTTCCGCAATTTTTGCATATATGAACTTCATTTTTCATGATCATTTTCCTTTTTGATTTTTAATTGGAATAAATGTAAGTTGACCTTCATTGTTTGGTTCGCCGGATGACAGTATTCAGATTCATCCGGTGTTTTACGCATCGAATATCATTAAATCAAAATTGATGCCAATTGTATCCATAATTCGTTTAAATAAATTATTAAAATATATCAAGATATTATAATCAATTAAAGTTTTTCCCGGATAAAAGTGCATCGTGGAAAGATAATTATGATACATTATCATGATACACTAATGTTTCAAAAAAGATCCGGCCATTGAATTTTCAATGCTTTGATATTCAACGGAGAGTGTATCGAATGTCGTTCTTTTTTAACGTCTTGCCAGGAATTTGTCATGATGATATGGAATCGTCACCATGAACGTTATTTTCATCCTGATGGTACTGTGTGCATTCTGCTTTTCAGGCTGGCAGCAAATTTTCTCTGCGCCGGTCCAGGGGGCTCCGTCGCCCATGGCAGCGCTCTCCGCCGCGATGATCAAATCAGCCGGCGGTTCCGTGGAGCTGGCGATCGGTTTGGTGGGGGTAATGGCCCTGTTTTTGGGATTGATGAAAGTAGCTGAAGCCGGCGGCATGCTCACTATTTTGGCACGACTGATCCGTCCATTGATGGTGAGGCTATTTCCCGAGGTTCCGGCGGACCATCCAGCCATGGGGGCGATGATCCTGAATCTTTCCGCCAATATGCTGGGGCTCGGCAATGCCGCGACACCCTTCGGTATCCGGGCCATGCAGGAACTTGACAAACTGAACCCGCAGCACGGTACAGCCACCAATGCCATGGCATTGTTTCTGGCCATCAACACATCCAGCGTGACCCTGTTGCCCACCGGCGTGATTGCCCTTCGTGCGGCCGCCGGTTCATCAGATCCGGCGGCCATTTTACCCACCACTTTATTCGCCACCATCGGTTCCACCATCGTTGCCGTGATTGCCGCCAAAGTATACCAGAGATTCGTGCCGCTTAAAACGGTTGCGGGTGATGCTGTTTTGAAAACACCTTTGGAAAATGAAGAAGATATGCCTTTAAAAGAGGCGGCCGACGGTTATCCGATATGGGTCAGCCTTCTGGCGCTTGCGTTTCTGGTGGCATTAATACCCGTTGCAGTGGTTTACGGACGTTTGGTTTCGCCGTGGATACTGCCGGCGCTCATGGTTGGATTTTTAGGTTTCGGTCTGGTGCGGCGTGTGCGCGTTTATGAAGTGTTTGTTGAAGGCGCCAAGGATGGATTTAAGGTGGCTGTTCGGATCATACCCTATCTGGTAGCCATCCTGGTGGCGGTGGATATGCTGCGGGCCAGCGGCGCCATGAAGGCCGTTGCCGGTATGCTGGGCGGCGTTACCGGTCGTTTCGGCCTGCCGGCGGAAGCCCTTCCTATGGCATTGATGCGGCCCTTTTCCGGTTCAGGGGCATACGGCATCCTCGCTTCCATCATCAATGATCCAGGCATTGGTCCCGACAGCTACACGGGCTATCTGGTTTCAACACTTCAGGGGTCCACTGAAACGACCTTTTATGTGATGGCTGTTTATTTCGGTGCCGTACAGGTCCGTCGTATCCGCCATTCGCTGGCTGCAGGATTGACGGCGGATGTCGCCGCTGTGATCTTTGCGGTTCTCGCCTGCTCGTTTTTTCTCAGATAAGCATGT
>CAZQAF010000092.1:0-12920 GCA_964591175.1 uncultured Desulfobacteraceae bacterium
CTTGAAATCGTATTTTAATTAGGCGTCTTGCCTTTGACTACCGCGAATGTCCTCGAAGTGGTTTCAAAACCTTCAATCGGGTTCAAGGTCAAGGCAAACTGTGGAAGCCAACCGCAGGAATATCGGGAATATTTCGAGGATTGGACATCACAGTTTAACACAGAGATTGAGACCGAGGGGAGGTTTTGAAACCACTTCTCGTCAATAAAGTGACACTCCTCCTATTTTTTTCCACCGGCTTCAATTGAACCGTGAAATTGATCTCTTGGAATCAACGCATCTGACATCTACCAATTGTTGTAACTATTATAGCTATATATGCGGTTGGCCTCAACGGCTTTCAATTTATTTGAAACAACGGTGTCCGACAATACTGGAACATCGGAAAATTAAAATGTTCTTGGCATAATTCATGCTATTGCTATTGATCGTGACATTGTGCCTTATCGCATGTGTTACAATTTTTATTTATGATCTCAGCCATTACAGCCGATATTCATAATGATAAAGGTATGTATCAATGTCCACTCAAACATCAGAGATAAAAAACTTCATGGGCGAATTGACGTGAAAAGCGACGTGGAAGAAAAAGTTGCGGGCGTATTAACTGCCGATACGGGTAAGACTCTGTCAAAATATCGGATATCAGACGCAACGTATGATTTAGATTTCATTCCCATTTCCAGGAGGTTTCGCGGCAAGGGGGTTGTCAGGACGCTATCTCCTTCCAGATCAGGATAAAAATGGATCCAAAAATGCACGACCAAAGCCCATCGGCTGTCAATCCCAGGCCGTGGAAACTGATTGTTGTGATGTTCCTTGTAACCGGGATCGTTGCGCTGTCGCTTTATCATCTGTCCAATGCTTATGTCATCGGGCGGGCAGAAAAAAACATTCAAAATCTCCTGTTATCCAACCAAAGCATTCATCATTATATTCAGAAGGACGTCCGCCAAACGTTTGACAAGTTAAGGGCTGACGGTATGATACAGAAGGATTTGTTTATACCGGAAGTAATGTCTTCTTCGTATATCCTGAGAAAAATTCACCGGTACTACAACGAAGAACGGCGACACCGAGGATTTTCCGAATTCTACTTCAAGCTGGCCGCCATCAATCCCAGGAATCCGGTAAACACGGCCGACAACCGGGAAAAAAAACTCATCCACATGTTCAACACCAACAAATATGTAAAAGCGTATCATAAAACTATTGAAAT
The DNA here is from genome assembly GCA_964591175.1 of uncultured Desulfobacteraceae bacterium. Lineage (GTDB taxonomy): Bacteria > Desulfobacterota > Desulfobacteria > Desulfobacterales > UBA11574 > UBA11574. The sequence continues at coordinate 1,220 of CAZQAF010000092.1, forward strand.
CAATGGCAAAAAATATCTTTATTATGCTATTCCCTTTATGATAACCCGAAAACCCTGTCTGAAATGTCACGGAGATCGCCAGGCCGCCCCCAATAAACTTCAACAGCTTTATCCGGGAGGCGGCGGGTTCAATGATAAAATTGGTAATATCCGGGCCATCGAGTCGATCCGAATACCGCTGAAAGGTGAATTAAAAACCGCCCATATCATCTTTATCGCCCTCTTGGCAGGATTCATATCCCTATTTTTTCTGTTGTTCTTTAATCGGCGGCAGAAAAATTCGATCAAGGTTCATACCGAAAAATTAGAATTGGAAATTGCCGAACGCCTTCAGGCGGAAACCGCCATGAAAAAAAGTGAAGAAAAATACAGGCGATTGATTAAAAATCTTCCCGGCATTGTGTATCGGGGCTACCGCGACTGGTCGGTTGAGTTTATCGACGATAAAATCGTACAAATCACCGGTTATACCGCCGAAGATTTCAATACACGGAATATCATCTGGACGGATATTATCTTTCCGGCCGATATTCAACATGTCAGAGAAGATTTTCTCAAGGCTCTTAAAACAAAAGGTCACTCCTATGTTCGGGAATACCGGATCAAAGCCAAGGATAACAGTATCCATTGGATACAAGACCGGGGCCAGGTCGTCTCGAAAGACAAGGAGGATGAATATATCAGCGGGGTCTTTTACGATATTTCGCGGCAAAAAAGGGCCGAAGAAGAAAGCCTGCTTTTGGCCACTGCCATCGAACATGCGGCAGAGAGTGTTATCATATCCGACAAAAGCGGAACGATCCAATATGTGAACCCTGCTTTTGAAAAGCTCAGCGGTTTTTCAAGATCAGAAATCGTCGGGCAAAACTTTCGTATCTTAAGGAGCGACAGGCATGATGAAGCTTTTTATAAAAAGATGTGGGAAATCATTTCCCGGGGCTACGTCTGGTCGGGATACATCACCAACCGAATAAAAGACAATACCCTCCGCGAATTTGAAACCAAAATCTCTCCGGTTCTCAACAGATCAGGAGAAATCGTGTCCTTTGTTTCGGTTAACCGGGATGTCACCCAGGAGAAGGTGCTCGAAGCCCAACTGCAACAGGCTCACAGGATGCAGTCCATCGGTACGCTGGCCGGAGGGATCGCCCACGATTTCAACAATATTCTCTCTGCCATCATCGGTTATACCGAGTTAACCGTCGATTACCTTGAAAAAGGGTCCCTGCCTTACGACAACCTGCTGGAGGTGCTCGAAGCAGGAAACCGGGCCAAAGATCTGATCAATCAAATTCTAACTTTCAGCCGCCAGAGCGATCAAGACCTTAAACCCCTTCAACTCAAACTCATTGTCAATGACGCGCTGAAGCTGATCAGAGCGACACTCCCTTCATCCATTGCGATTCGAACCAATCTTAAAAGCGATGCCGCCATTTTTGGAGATCAGATCAAGATCCACCAGATATTGATGAATCTTTGCACGAATGCGAGTCATGCCATGCAGGAAAAAGGCGGCGTGATGAGCGTAAGCCTTTCCGAAGTGGAGATCGATACAGGTTTCATTGTCAAACATTTCGATATTAAGCCCGGATCCTATCTCAAATTGTCGGTGAGCGACACCGGGCATGGTATGCCGCCCAGTTTGATGGAACACATTTTCGATCCATTTTTCACTACCAAAGAAAAAGGTCAGGGAACCGGCATGGGACTGTCCGTGGTCCACGGTATTGTGAAAAGTCATAACGGCACCATACATGCCTACAGCGAACCCGGAGAAGGTTCGACGTTTAATGTCTACCTTCCGGTCATTGAAAGACAACTGGAACAAAAAATCAGAGCCGAAAAACCGATTCCCACAGGAACCGAGCATATCCTATTTGTCGATGATGAAGAATCGCTGATCAACATGGGAAAACAGTTGCTTATATCTTTGGGGTACACCGTTACCAGTCGGATCAACAGTCTTGAAGCCCTGGAACTTTTTAAAAGCCGTCCGAATGCATTTGATCTTGTCATAACCGATCTCACCATGCCGAACATGGCCGGTGATGAATTGGCTTCAAAAATAATGGCCGTTCGACCCGATATCCCGGTGATACTTTGCACCGGATTCAGCACCAGAATCACCGAAGAAAAAGCCAAAAGCATGGGCATCAAAGCATTTATTATGAAGCCTCTGATCAAAAAGGATATCGCCGAAACCCTCAGGAAGGCATTAGATGGCGATCAATAACCTGTGAATTCCGAACAGGCAGTCAACTGCCACCCGCGAAGCGGGTGGCTTGAATTTTCGGCCATAGACCGAAAAGGCAAAAGCACGTCAGTGCTTTCGACGTTGAACTTGCATCCGGGTGCAAAGCACCCGGTTTGTTTTGCAAGAATTAATTTTTAACCATTTTTCAATAGCTTCCATGGTCTTTTCTTAGATTACCCGTTGGCGACCTCCCGCAGCTTTATGAGAAGCTGCAAATTTTTCCTTGCACCGAGATCTGCACCAAAGGTATACCCTGAACACATAGAAGTGGTTTCAAAACCTTCAATCGGGATTAAGGTTAAGGCGGACTGAGGCGGTCAACCGCAGGAATATCGTGAATATTTCGAGGCTTGAACGGCTCAGTCCAACACAGAGACTTGTCCGCCTTTGGCGGATTGAGCCCGAGGGGAGGTTTTGAAACCACTTCTAAAAACAACGCATTGAATATCAACGAGAGCTTAATTTGGAAAACGACAAACTCGACAGAATCAAACTTTTTTTAGCCGCAGCCAGCGGCATTTTACTGACGTTGTCTTTTCCGAAAACCGGTATTTCTTTTCTGGCCTGGTTTGCATTGGTGCCCTTGTTCGCTGCATCAAGAAACCTCTCTTTTAAAAACAGTTTTTCGCTCGGTCTGCTGGCCGGATTGGTCCACTATCTCACGCTCATCTACTGGCTGGCCCACACCATGACGACATACGGGCACCTTCCCTTTTACGTAAGCCTGCCGATTCTCTTCCTTTTGTCATTCTATTTGGCGCTGTACATCGCCTTGTTTACAATGACCGTCACCCGTCTATGCTCAACGCCTATTTTTCTTTTCTTCACTGCGCCGTTGATATGGGTTTCGCTGGAATACATCCGTTCGTTTCTTTTCACGGGTTTTCCGTGGGAACTTTTGGGATATTCGCAATTTACCATGCTGCATATCATTCAAATATCAGATATATTCGGTGTCTATGGGGTTTCTTTTTGTATTGTCCTATTTAATACAACCCTCTTTTTGTTATATCTCGGGCTGACCGGCAAAAACTGGGGGGAAAAAGGCATTGGGATGAAACAGGCAGCGGCGGCAACGGCTGCTGTTGCTGTAATACTTGTCGCTGTATGGGGTTATGGCGTACGGCAGATACACAGGCTCCATGAACGGATCGTCAATTCTCCATCCATTAAAGCCGCCATCATCCAGGGAAATATCGATCAGGCCCAAAAATGGGACCCGGCCTTTCAGCGGTCATCAACTTTAAAATATATTCGTCTTTCACTGCTTTCAAAAAAATCTAAACCGGATCTGGTTGTTTGGCCGGAGACGGCGACACCTTTTTATTTCACCAGAAACCCTGAACTGACCAAACTGGTTCTTACGGGAATTCGAGAAACCGGTACGAATTTTTTAATCGGCAGTCCGGCATTCAACGTTAAGGATCACAAGATCGAATATTTTAACAGCGCTTTTCTCGTCAATGCCGCCGGAAAGGTAATGGGCAGGTATGACAAATCCCATCTTGTGCCTTTCGGAGAGTATGTTCCCCTTAAAAAATGGCTCCCGTTTGTGGGGAAAATGGTAGAAGGTGTCGGAGACTTTCGGGCCGGTGAAAAAGGACGAACCCTGAAATGGAAAAACTTCCGTATCGGGGTGTTGATCTGCTATGAAGTGATTTTCCCGCCCCTTGCCAGAGCTATGGTACAAAACAATGCGTCGATTTTGATCAACATCACCAATGACGCATGGTACGGAAAATCCAGCGCACCCTATCAGCATTTTTCCATGGCGATTTTCAGGGCCGTTGAAAACCGGAGATCTCTGGTGCGAGCTGCAAATACCGGAATCAGCGGCTTTATAGATCCGTCCGGCAGGATTATTGAATCCACCGATCTTTTTAAAGACGCCGTCATCACTCAAAAAGTCCCTATGCTCGATATGAAAACGTTTTATTCAAGATTCGGAGATGTGTTTGCAATGGCATGTTTAGGACTTTCCGTGTTTTTTATATTGTTTGGGCTGTTCAAAATCCGTATACACACCTAAAAAAGATATTGAAAGATGGGGGGTGGTGGTCTTGTAAAAGGTCAAGAAAGTGAGCTTTTAAGAATGCATAACTATTGAAACATATCGAAAACAGCATTATAATCGTTTTTCAATCGAACCAATTGAACTTAACGAGCGAGGTTTATAAAATATCCGTCAAAGGAGGCAACCCATGAGTATTGAAATCAAAGAAAATATAAAGGTGCTGTTTGAAAAATTAGACAAGATTAAGGACTATCTTTGACCTCCCCGCAAAAGAACATCGGCTGAAGGAAATCGAACGCCGGATCGCCGAAAAAAAATTTTGGGATGACCATGAATCCGGTAAATCCGTATTAAAAGAAAGGACTTCGATTTCCGCTACCATCAATAGGTTTAATGAAATCTATAAAGCGTTGGAAGAGAGTGAAATCCTGTTTGATCTCGGCTTAGAGGAATCGGATTCAGACACGGTGAATGAAGCCGCCCGCCAAATTCAACAGCTTGAAAAACAAATAAAAAAATATTCCGTTGATTTGACGCTCGATCAGGAAGACGATCCGAACAACGCCATCGTATCCATCAACGCAGGGGCAGGCGGAACAGAAGCTCAGGACTGGGCTGAAATGCTCTTTCGAATGTATCTGCGATGGATCGATCAAAAGGGATTTAAAAGCAGTATCATCGATTTTCAGCCGGGTGATGAAGCGGGAATAAAAAGCGCTACATTTACCGCGGGCGGAAATTACGCGTACGGATACTTAAAAACAGAAACCGGCGTTCATCGCCTGGTGAGAATTTCCCCGTTTAATGCCAGCGGCAAAAGGCATACCTCCTTTGCCTCTGTATTTGTTTATCCCGAACTGAAAAATGAAATCGTCGTCAACGTTGCCGATAAGGATCTGAGAATCGATGTCTTCAGAGCCAGCGGCGCCGGCGGGCAGCATGTCAACAAAACCAGCAGCGCCGTACGCATCACGCATCTGCCCAGCGGAATCGTTGTGCAGTGTCAGCAAGAAAAATCGCAGCATAGAAATAAAGACCTGGCGCTTAAAGTCTTAAAAGCCAGGCTATATCAGCTCGAAAAGCAGAAGCAGGATGAAAAGCAACAGGAAATGCATGCCGGCAAGGATGAAATTGCCTGGGGAAGCCAAATCCGCTCATACGTCATGCACCCCTATCAAATGGTCAAGGATCACCGCATTAACCTTGAAATAGGCAATATCAACAGTGTCCTTGACGGTAACCTCGATCCGTTTATCGAAGGGGTGCTGCTCACGGATAAATCTTAACGAAGGCAATCCGGTTTCAAACTCACGGAACATCGTTTAAAAGAATGTGGCCGCTTTGCTCAAAATTGACCTCCGGCCCCGCTTCCAGCCCATAGGGCTTACGGGCCGGAGGTCAATAGAATATATTTTAACCTATGAACCCATTAGACATCATCGCCGAATTTTATGACCTCGGCTCAAAGTCCTATCGAATCCTCGTCAAACATGGGCGGCAGGTGGCCGATAAAGCCGTCGAGGCGGCGATGAATGTTTCTCACCTTGAACCGAACCTTAATTTTATCAAAGAAGCTGCCATGCTGCACGACATCGGAATCTTTGAAACCGATTCCCCCGAGCTCGGGTGCACAGGGAAACACCCTTACGTCAGCCATGGTTTTTTGGGAAGAAAGATCCTGGATAACATCGGTCTCCCGCTACATGGACTGGTTTGTGAGCGGCACGTCGGCGTCGGCATTTCAGCCGAGGAAATCAGACGATATCATCTCCCCCTTCCCCAAAGGGATATGCTTCCCATATCCATTGAAGAACAGATTATCTGTTACGCGGACAAATTCTATTCTAAAAACGGGAAAACAGACGGCGATGAAAAATCCATGGAAGATATATTAAACGCGCTACACCGCTACGGCCCTGAAAAAGCAGCCCGTTTCCAGTCGTGGATACGTCTTTTTGAAGGTCATTGATAAAAATTCATTTCCAGAGGGTGTTTGCTTTGCTGAATGCGCATTGACTTGCTGAAATTCCAAATATCAAACAAATCCCAATGACCGAAATCCGAAAACCCAAACAATATCTTGTCCTGAAAGGTTTTGGTCATTGTATATTGGAATTTGGTGCTTGGAATTTGTATATTGAGCCACAAAACTCAAAAGCAGAGGCATTTACCTTAAACCAAGTCCATAGGACCAGGTTTTTAATGTAAAAAATCAAGTGGCGCCCTTTAGCCTTCCCGAACGTGCTTTACGAGATGACCGAGTTCGGGGAAAATCAGGACTTTACAGGCAAGTTTACAGGCCTTGAGGCTGCCGGGAATACAAAAAACCACGGTATCTCCGATCAGGCCGGCTGTTGCACGGGATAAAAGGGCCGCGGAATCGATTGCTTCAAAACTCAACTGAGCAAAAAGGGCGCCAAATGCCGTCAGTTCTTTAGTGAAAAACGGCCGGACAGCTTCGATCGTTACATCTTTGCGGCTGATGCCGGTACCGCCGGTAAGCAGGATAACTTGAGCATTACCGCTATCAATAATCTCATGAACCGTTTGAGCGATGGTCTCTGCATCGTCGGGAACCATGCGGTGCAGAACAACGTCATGCCCTTCTTTTTTCGCTCTTTTATCGATCCACCGGCCGCTTTTATCCTCTGCCAGGGAGCGGGTGCTCGAAACGCTAAGAATGCCGATGTTGACTTTTTTCGGCGCGCCTGCCTTATGTTTTACGGTTCCCATTATTCTATAACGACCTTATCCTCTCCATCATATTCTTTTAACAGTACATTCACCGTTTCCGATCGTTTTGTTTCAACGAACTTCCCGATATAATTAGCCTGAATCGGCAGCTCCCTGTGGCCACGATCAACCAAAACGGCAAGCTCTATGCGATCGGGTCTGCCAAAATCTATGACCGCATCCATTGCCGCTCGAATCGTTCGACCGGTAAACAGCACATCATCCACCAGTATGATCTCTCTTTTATCCACCGAAAAAGAAATATTCGTCGTTTTCACCAGCGGGTGAGGTCCGATCCGTGTCCAATCATCTCTGTAGAGCGTGATGTCCATTATACCGATGGGAACCTCAACACCCTCTATATCCTTGATCCGGGACTTGATCCGTTCCGCCAGATACACCCCCCGGGTTTGAATCCCGATGAGTATTAAAGCATCGATCTCTTTGTGAACTTCGAGGATCTCATGGGTTATCCGGGTCATTTTACGCCGGATATCCGATGCATCCAGTATAATATTGTCTTTATTCATGGTGTTGCTCCGATATAATGGCTGAAACATACATATTCATGGGGCGTGCTCCCGGCTTCACTCCGTTGTTACGGATTCATAGAAAAGTCAGTTAACTCTCACTTTTACATCATCCGTATATCCAAGATCAAGATGAATATGATATTTTATTCCAACAGATATCATCACGTCTTTGGAAATCGCCTTGATTTTGCGCATTTATTTTTTTATTGTATAGCATATCATCATTATCTCGTAAGCGTTATGCTTTTCGAAAATTAGTTGATTCGAATCGGTTTAATTATGAAAAACAACTGTACTGGTATCATACTGGCCGGCGGTCGAAATTCCCGATTTTCCGGAAAGAACAAGGCATTGATTCCTGTTGCCGGGAAACGTATCCTCGACCGTATTCATGAAGTGTTTGTGAATTTATTTGATAACATTATGCTGGTAACGAACGACCCCCTCCAATATGTGGCGTGGGATTTTGATATCGTTACCGATATTTTTCCGATTCGCAGCGCCTTAACCGGCATACACACAGGTCTTTTTTATGTCACGACGCCGTATGCTTTTTTTACCGGCTGTGATATTCCTTTTCTCAAAAAAGAATTGGTAGAAATTCTTCTGGATGGTCTTGAACCCGGTATTGACATCGTGATCCCTGAAACCTCACAAGGGTTCGAACCCCTTTGCGCGATCTACTCAAAGCGATGTCTGAAACCCATAGAAGAACACCTTCTTAAAAAATCGTTTAAAATTCAGCGAATATTTCAGAAAGTTCGCGTTAAGAAAATTGGTGAAAATATTTTGCGATCCGTCGATCCTGACCTGACTTCCTTTTCTAATATCAACACGCCGGACGATCTTTCCAGGGCCGAAGAAAGCGTACCCGATATCCCCGAGACGCAGCAATGAATCTAAATCAAATGATCGATACCATTAAAAAACATCCTGACTATCACCGGATCGGAATGATCCTGTGCCATAACGGCATTGTCCGCGGTACATCACGCGACGGCCGCCAGGTTTCAGGCCTGACGGTTTTTGTGAATGATGAAAAACTCCATCAAGTGATCAATACTTATAAACAGCAAACCGGAATCATGGAGATCCTCGTTGAAATCGCCGATAACAGGCGTCTTTCCGTTGGAGACGACGTTATGCTTCTGGTTGTTGCCGGCGATATTCGCGAAAATGTTATTGCCGTGTTGAATGATACATTGAATGCCATTAAAACAAGTGTTACCCGAAAGAAGGAATATTTTGTGTAGTTAGTGCCAATAACGAATGCGAGGCGGATTTTATGTCTAACTTTACCCATATCGATACACAAGGTCGCGTGAGGATGGTGGATGTCACCGAAAAAAAACCAACCCTTCGTATTGCCGTGGCGCAAGGGGTTGTTTCCATGAATTCAGAAACGTTTGAAAAAATAATGAGCCGGACAACCGCCAAAGGGAACGTTCTTGAAACTGCACGCATTGCCGGCATCATGGCTGCAAAAAATACGTCCGGCTTGATCCCTATGTGCCATCCATTGAACATTCGCCATATCTCCATCGATTTTTTCCCTGACAAGGCAAACACTTTCATACGGATCGAGTCAAAGGTTCAGATCATCGACCAAACCGGCGTTGAAATGGAAGCCTTGACAGCGGTATCCATCGCCGGACTGACCATCTACGACATGTGTAAATCCTATGATCGTGAAATGACCATTTCCGATATATGTCTTCTTGAAAAATCAGGGGGAAAAAGCGGGGTGTTCGTAAGGAAAAAACCCAAATGAAGAGAAGTGGTTTCAAAACCTTCAATCGGGTTTAAGGTCAAGACGGACTGATGCGGCCAACCGCAGGAATATCGGGAATATTTCGAGGATTGGCCGCATCAGTCCAACACAGCTTGTCCCGTCGTAGCTATTGCGAAGATGGAAGTTGAGCCCGAGGGGAGGTTTTGAAACCACTTCTATACGAAATCGAATGATAGAAAGGAATCAATGATGTCAAAATTTACGATTGTCGGTCTGCTGTCGTGGTTTTGCAGCGGTCTTTTGCTCGGTTATCAGGCTCTGGCAGGATTTATTCGATCCGGCGGGACAATAATCTGGAAAGACATAACGCTCATGGATGCTGTCGGTAAAAGCCGGCTCGATTGGATCGAAGGCGTTTCACCAGGAAGCCTTCACTTAATTCTTCAATATATTGTGACCATGCAGCTATATATTCTATTGTTTTTCGTCGGCATTTTTTTCTTTATCATAAGCCGGCTGACATCTAAATTATAAATGACATCAATATATTATAATAAAATCGTCCTTGTTTTTCTATTATTTGGTTTGCTTTTTTCAGGTTTTGCAGGCTGTACCCTGTTCAAGGAAAGACCACCTGAGATAAAAAAAACTGCGCTGATAAAAATTGATCCTTCCAGGTACCCGGGCTTTTTGGATGACATGGATTATGACGGTTTGGAGAACTGCATTCGGCAAAGTATTTCTTATTTGAACCGGGTTGCTCCCACAGCAGAATTCAGATTCGGACAGGATGTCTTTAATACGCCTCACATGATACGATCCCTTGAGCACTTTCTTGACTTTATTCGAACAAAACCTTTGGAAGATCAGCTAATAAAATATATCAGGGATAACTACCTGGTTTACACCAGTATAGGCAGTGATAACTCGAAACAGGTTCTTTTTACCGGATATTACGAACCTGCCTTAGAAGGAAGCCTCAAAAAGGATGCAACATACAAATTTCCGATCTATGCGCGTCCCGACGATTTGACGACGGTTGATCTATCTCTTTTTTCTCCTCAATTCCAAAGCAAAACCATTGTCGGCAGATATACGAACCACAGCGTGATACCTTACTACGACCGGAGGGAAATCGAAAATGACCGACTTCTGGAAGGCAAAACGAAAGTCATCGCCTGGGTTAAAGACCCTATAGACCTTTTCTTTCTGCAAATTCAAGGTTCGGGGAAAATTTATCTCGATAATGGCAAAACCGTCAATGTGCATTATCATGCCACCAACGGCCAGCCCTACCGGAGTATCGGAAAGCTCCTTGTGGACGAAGGGAAGATACCTATAGAAGAGATATCCATGCAAAAAATTCGTCATTATTTGCATGATCATCCTCAAGAAGTTGAGGCTGTCCTGAATTATAATCCAAGTTACGTGTTCTTTAAAATCGAACAAAACGGCCCTATCGGTTGTCTGGAAGTTGAATTAACTCCGGGACGATCCATTGCTTTGGACCGCCGTCTCTTTCCGGCCGGGGCTTTGGCCTTTATCGAAACCCAAAAACCCTTGATCAGCGGTGATGGAATCATTCGCAAGTGGACGGTCTTGTCACGATTTGTGTTGAACCAGGATACCGGAGGCGCCATTCGCGGCCCTGCCCGCGCAGACATATTTTGGGGAAGCGGCCCTTATGCTGAAATCGCGGCCGGTCATATGCAGGAACACGGCTCGCTTTATTTTTTGATATTGAAACCGGACAATCACTGACCGGTTGAGGGTTATGCTTGACTCTTTTGAGCAAAAAAATTATTAATATCCTTTTATCGTATGTGTTAAGTTTTTACTTCATTTTTCTTTATCGTTAGAGACCTTTGAAAAATGCTCATTTTTGTTCAAGTTCAAGGAAGGCGATAATTTTAACCGCAGGAATACATGGAGTATTTTGAGGATTAAAATTTGAGCCTGACGCAGAAATTGGGCAAAAAGGGGCGTTTTGCAAAGGTCTCGTTAAGGAGTTATTATGTTTGGCATCGGTATGCCTGAGTTGTTATTGATCCTTGCCATCGCATTGATTGTTATCGGGCCGAAAAAATTGCCGGACCTAGCAAAATCTTTAGGGCGCGCGTTTGCTGAATTTAAGAAGGCCACCTCGGAATTAAAAGATTCTCTGGAAATCGACTCTGAGCTCAAAGATATCAAAAGAACTTTTCACAATATGAGCGACGAGATCAAGGATGCGATCGATATCAATGAGAGCACCAAATCTGAAGATCTAAAGAAAGATGCGATCGATATCGATGAAAGCACCGAACCTGAAGATCTAAAGAAAGATGCGATCGATATCGATGAGAGCACCGAACCTGAAGATCTAAAGAAAGATGCGATCGATATCGATGAGAGCGCCAAATCTGAAGATCTAAAGAAAGATGCGATCGATATCG
>CAZQAF010000093.1:0-12915 GCA_964591175.1 uncultured Desulfobacteraceae bacterium
ATGAAAAATATTTCAAGGTTTATGGCAGTTGTTCTGGCGCTTTTTTTGATTTCGAGCGGTAATGTCTTTGCCAAGGAATATATCAACGGCATCGATGCTAACTTCCCACCTTTTGCTTATGTGGACAAATCAGGGAATCCCAGCGGCTTTGATATTGATGCGGTGAACTGGATTGCCAAAAAAATGGATTTCACTGTCAAACATCAGCCCATGGACTGGGACGGCATCATTCCCAATCTGGTGGCTAAAAAAATCGACTTTATCGCATCGGGGATGAGCATCACGCCCGAACGACGGAAAATGGTCAACTTTACAATCCCATATTGGGAAATCAAACAGGTCTTCGTTTCCAAAAAGGATGCCGCCCTTACGGTAGACCAGGTACTGAAAGGCAACAATCGGCTGGGCGTTCAGCGCGGGACCAGCGAGGCGGAATGGCTCAAAGACACCGCCGCCAAAAAAGGTTGGAATTTCAAACTGGTTTATTATGACTCCGCACCCCTGGCCATCGAAGACGTTTTGAACGGCCGCATCGCTGCTGCTGCAATGGATGATGCACCGGCAATAGACGCCGCCGGTAAAAAACCCATAAAGATCCTCGGCACTTTCGGCATGCCTAACGAGCAATTCGGCTATGCGGTTCGCAAACAGGACACAAAATTGCTGAATACGTTGAATAAGGGGCTGAAAATGCTTATGGCGGATCCGCATTGGAATGAACTGGTCAAAAAATATCTCCGGAAATAGCCGAGCCACGAATACACCCGTAGAGAGTGAATTTATTCTTGCAAAACACACCGGGGGCGTTGCACCCGGATGCAAGTTCAACGTCGAAAGCACTGACGTGCTGTTGCCTTTTAGGCCTGTAGCCGAAAAGGCAATCCACCCGCTTCGCGGGTGGAAGTTGACTCAGAAGGCGTGGTTAATCTGCGCCTTCTGTTTTTGAAGGTTTTTATCCCAAATGCATAATACATTTTCGGTCGTTTTTGAAGCACTCCCCTATCTGCTTAAGGGCGCCCTTGTCACCTCGGGAATCGTTATCGGCGCCATGGGAATCGGTCTCGTTTTGGGGATCCATATGGCCGTCGGCCAAGTTTACGGAAATCGTACCGTTCGTTGGCTGGTAGGCCTTTATGTCTGGTTTTTCAGAGGCGTTCCGGTATTGGTGCTTCTGTTTCTTTTTTACTTCGGATTGTTCACCCTCGCAGGACTTAATTTAAGCGCCTTTGCCGCATCCACCCTTGTCTTGGGTATGACAACCGCCGCTTACCAATCTCAGATCTTCAGGGGTGCGATCCTCTCGTTGCCCAAAGGTCAACTTCAAGCAGCAAGAGCCTTAGGGATGAGCGACATCAACGCCATTATCAATATTATTTTGCCCCAGGCGCTGAGATTCTCCATCCCCGGCTGGTCCAATGAATATTCCATAATCCTCAAAGATTCCGCACTGGCATTTGTTCTCGGGACTTCTGAAATTATGGCACGCAGTCATTTTGTTGCCTCACGGACCTATCAGGATCTGCCTCTTTATATCACGGCGGGATGCCTTTACTTTATTCTGACCTGGCTTGGAGTTCGGGCATTGTTGAAACTGGAAGCAAAGGTGCGCATACCAGGATATTCTCACTAAAGGGAAAATATGACGGAATCCAAAGAACCGGTTCTGCGTGTCGACAACATCTGTAAGATACTCGGGGGAAAAAAGATCCTCAGATCCGTGTCTTTCAGTCTTCAAAGGGGTGAATTAAAGGTGCTTATCGGACCCTCCGGCGCCGGTAAAAGTACACTCCTTCAGTGCATCAATTTTCTCATTCCTCCGGACAAAGGGCATGTATGGCTGGAAGGGACTGAAATTCAAAGCCGCCGGAAACGGGATCTATATGCTTTTCGGCAGCAAGTCGGAATGATTTTTCAAGATTTCAACCTTTTTGATCATCTGAATGCATTGGAAAATGTTGCCATTTCACTTCGTAAAGTTAAAAAGATGAACCGTCAGGCGGCCCGGGACCGTGCGGTTGCCGAGCTTGAACGGGTGGGCTTGGGAGATAAACTCGGACTTTTCCCGGCCGAGTTGTCCGGCGGGCAGAAGCAACGGGTCTCCATCGCCAGAGCCCTTGCCATGGATCCTAAAATCATGCTTTTGGACGAACCGACATCCGCTCTGGATCCCGAACTCATCGGTGAAGTATTATCTGTTATACGGGATCTGGCCCGCGGGGGCATGACCATGGTTCTGGCCACCCATCAAATCGGTTTTACCCGGACTTTGGCCGATGAGGTATTATTCATGGAAAACGGCAGCATCATTGAACGGGGTTTGCCCGAAGAACTCCTTTCTCCGAATTCAGGTACCCGATCCAGGGATTTCTGCAGTCGGCTCGACGAGCTTTATGCCGAGAACGAATAAATGGACACTGCATTTTACGCAACGCAATTGATTCCGGCCCTGAACCGGGGATTGGTCATGTCTATAAAGCTAATCATTCCATCAGGGTTAGTCGGTCTCGGGCTCGGAATCGTGATCGGAACGCTACGCACATTCGGCCACCCTGTCATCCGAAAGGCAGCCAATGGATATGCCATGATTTTTCGGGGAACGCCGCTTTTGGTACAACTTTTTTTGCTCTATTTCGGACTGCCCAATCTCGGCATCTATCTGGATGCTTACACAGCGGCCGTTATCGGCTTTATATTGTGCAGCAGTGCGTACCATTCCGAGTATATTCGCGGCGGGCTTTTGTCCATCAAGAAAGGGCAGATCCTGGCCGCGCAGTCCATGGGGTTCTCCACATTTAAAACCATGGTCAACATCATTTTACCGCAAGCGGTTCGACGGGCCCTGCCTGGATGCGGCAACGAGATTATTTATTTGATCAAATATTCCTCCCTGGCTTACATCATTACGTGCATCGAGTTGACCGGCGAAGGCAAAATCATCGCGACTCGGACATTTAGATATACCGAGGTCTTTTTGGTCATTGGATTTTATTACTTGGTTCTTGTCACCATGGCCACGTTTCTTTTGCAAAAGATCGAGGAAAAGCTCAAGATTCCGGGTTTCGGAAAAGCTTAGCGCTTTAAGTGAGCTAAAGTGAGCTAAAGTTTGAAGTGATCTAAAGTTATAAGAATGATGTCGCTCGCCCAACGCAGGCGCTTGCGCCGCGTGTCGATCCGCTGACTTTATTATATAATTGATAGAATCCCTTAACTTTAGGCACTTTAGATCACTTTAGGCACTTGAAATAGGCACTTTAGATGTACTTATGAAGTGAAATATGACCAAATACACACCCATATCTGAAGACATCAGAAAACGGATTGCCGATACCATAGGCGATGAATGCATTGTTGCAAATGCGGATGAAATTGAGCCCTATTCACGGGACGCATCAGGTCTGAGTTATCCTCCGGAACTCGTGGTCCGCGTTCATGAAACGGGCCAGATTCAAGCCTTGATGAAGCTGGCCAATGAATACGGATTCCCGGTAATCCCGCGGGGAGGCGGCTCAGGGCTGGCCGGGGGCTGCCTGCCGGTTTTGGGCGGTGTTGTATTGTCACTGGAAAAGTTGAACCGTATCATTTCCATTGACACGAAAAATCTTATTGCCGAAGCTCAACCCGGGACCATTACAAAGATTTTACGCGATGCTGTTCGGCAAAAAAAGCTTTTCTTTCCGCCGGACCCTGCAGGGATGGACCAAAGTACCATCGGCGGTAATGCAGCCACCAATGCTGGCGGCCCGTCATGTGTCAAGTACGGCACCACAAAGGATTATGTTCTCGGCCTCGAGGCAGTCCTTCCTTCCGGAAAAATGATTGAAACCGGAACCCGTACCCGCAAGGGTGTCGTCGGGTATGATATGACACAGCTGCTGATCGGTTCCGAAGGTACGCTGGGAATCATTACCCGTTTAATTTTAAAGTTGATTCCTTTGCCGGCGGCTATCGGCGGCCTGACAGCTATCTTTTCCCAGTTACCGACAGCCATGAACGCCGTGACTGAAATCCTGAACAGGGGTCATCTGCCGTCGGCGATGGAGTTTATGGATGGCAAATGTCTTTCTCTGGTAAAAGAAAGTTTACCCTTTCATGTTCCCGGCGATAACGCCGCACTGCTCATTATCGAAGTTGACGGGGATCCGGATGAGATAAAACGAGAAATAAACCGCCTTGAAACGATTTTAAAAGAAATCGGCGCGGCACATGTTCTGCCCGCCTTTGATGAAGAGGATCTTAAAGCCATCTGGAGCGTCCGGCGCCAGGTCTCTCTCAAAATTCACGAAAATTGCGCCCTCTATATCCCCGAAGACGTTGCGGTTCCCCTTGAAAAAATTCCGATCCTCGTGGCCGAGCTTCCGAAATTCGAAGCGGAATACAGCCTGAAAATTTACACATTCGGTCATTCAGGGGACGGCAATATCCATCTGAACATCACGGCTCAAAACAGGAACAATATAAAACGGGTGGAAAGCGGCGTAAGGGATATATTGGCCCGGGTGATTCAAATGGGTGGAACGATTTCCGGCGAACATGGCATCGGCCAGGCAAAAAAACAGTATTTACCGATGGAGCTTTCTGCAGAAAATATCCGGCTCCAGACTGAAATCAAGAAAGTTTTTGATCCAAATATGATCCTCAACCCGGGCAAAATTTTTCCATAGAAGTGGTTTCAAAACCATCAATCGGGTTCAAGGTCAAGGCAAACTGTGATGGCCAACCGCAGGAATATCGGGAATATTTCGAGGATTGGACGTCACAGTTTAACACAGAGACTTGTCCGCCTTTGGCGGATTGAGACCGAGGGGAGGTTTTGAAACCACTTCTAAGCAGATTCCAACAACCGCCTACGCTGAAAAACCATAGTGAAAAGTTTCGTACTCGGTTTTCCCTCCCAGCAAGGCATCGATCTTGTCCTGAATTTTTTTTCGATCTTCGCTGGCCAACCACTTTTTCCAGTCTTCTGAAGAATGCCACATACTGATCACCAAAAACAGATCCGGCCGGTCCATACTTCTTAAAGTTTCACCGGAAATATAGCCGGAATGATTTGTTGCGAGAGATCTTATTTCTCTGAAAAGCGGAATTATCTCTTTGGCCTTGTCTTCAGGGACGATCCGTTTAATCAATACTTTAACAGCCATTTTGCCCTCCTTTGAGTCGAGCCTTTATGTATGAACTGAATGAAATTATTGTCTTATGAAATCTATTGATAAATATCAGAAAAATCAAATAGCGTCAAATTTGACGAACTGCCGGACAGAAAAATACAAGCGATAAGCATATTGTTTTTTTGTCCAATTGTTGTAGGACAGGCTGATCTTTAGCCACCATCCGCACGCTGAAAATGACCGATTTCAAAATAAAAGATAATGCGAACTGGAAGGAGCGCAAGTCAAAATGAAAACGACTGGTTCGATAGACTAATCGATTTTTTTGCCGCTATCGTCGGCTGCGTTTCAGGAATAATGGGGTATTAGATACCGACAATGAGCTGTGAACCCACCGTACCGAGCGCATTTCCCGAGCTTACTTTGTTTCCCTTTTTCTTCCGGAGACATCGATACTTTTGATACCCCTGAGCGTTCGCAGTTTTTTGTAAAATTTGCATATTGACAACATCTGTGACTTCCAGTATCTTTTTTCTAATTATACAAATCTCGCACTTTAACCATCATTGTCACTGCATAATGGGTGGTCTGGCATGGTTCAACCGGGAACAATCGATGCACATCTTTCTTTCACTTTTTATAGAAACCATCTCAAAAAAGTCTTTTCGCCCGATATCGGCGTTGAGCCCTCGTCTCAAGTCCTCGACATACTTGATATGCGTGTCGAAGATCCCGTCAACAGACGGGGTGGGTTGATCCTCGGCCTCGTCTTAATCTCAACCGAAAATCCTAATTTTGAGGAATCTTCTCGTTTCAGAGAGAAAATTTTAATCCCCCATATCCGCTTGGCAAAGATTTTTCCACCGACCGGGCAGCCGCCTTCAACCGTCAATAGTTGCCATCCCCGGCATTTGCCGTACAAACCCCAAAAAATCAGGAGGAGATTGACATGAAAAGGAATTTTTTTATAGGGGCCTTAATTTGGATAGTGATGATTTCATCTTCTGTTTCTGCAAAACAAATCAAGATCATTTTTGCAACCGGTGGAATCGGAGGCGTTTATCTTTATTATGGCACCCAAGTAGCCGCCATCATCACTGCGAACACGC
Organism: uncultured Desulfobacteraceae bacterium; assembly: GCA_964591175.1. GTDB lineage: Bacteria > Desulfobacterota > Desulfobacteria > Desulfobacterales > UBA11574 > UBA11574. The sequence continues at coordinate 6,218 of CAZQAF010000093.1, forward strand.
CATATCAAGCCACTGCCATTCAAACGGCCGCATCCATTGACGATAATCTGCTTTTAAGGGACAAAACAGATCCTGAGAAAGGCATCTATTTTTGTGCAACATCTTTGCCGGATTCGGCGTATGTCGCTTATACGGGCGCTCATAAAATGTTTAAGGAAAAACCTGCACCATCAAGAATTTTATGGATGATGTATCCCAATTATTTGCAAATTGTCACAACAGCAGACAGGGGCATCAAAACGGTAAAAGACCTGGCAGGCAAAAGGGTTTCCACCGGAGCGCCGGGATCGGGAACCGAGTTTACCGCCATGCTCGTATTGAAGGCTGCAGGTGTTAAGGCCGACTCATTCAAAAAGTGGGAAAAATTAGGTGCCAAAGAATCAACGGAAGCATTATCCAACGGGACCATCGACGCTTATTTCTGGTCCGGCGGGTTACCGACCGGCTCCATTGTCGAGTTGGCGACGACGCTGAAAAGAAGAAATAAAACCATTTCATTTGTTTCCATTCCCAAGGACAGTGATGTCGTCAAGTATTTTGACAAAAATTTTGCAGGGCTTGCAGAACCCGGTGTTATTTCGAAAAATGTATATGAATCAAATTCGGACACCCCTACCATAAGATTCTGGAACTGGGTGTTGGCGCCTAAAAGCCTGCCTGATAACATTGCGTACGATATCGTCAAGGCGGTCTTCACCCACCTGGATCAGTTGCATCGCGCCATTAAACCGGCCATTATGACGACCGCTGAAAATACGGCAAAATTCATCGGCAAAACAACGATTCCGTTTGACCCGGGGGCGATCAAATATTTTAAAGAAATCGGAGCAACTAAGTAATTGTTCGCTATGAATAAAATCAAAAAGAGGACTGTTGTCCTCTTTTTGATTTCTATACTGCTTGTTGTATTTTTTATCAAATTCTCAAGACCGATCATCATCACTTCTGCCCGAGGAACGAACTTTTTTTTGTTCTGGAGCTGGGATAAAGGGAAAATTGAATTCGTAAATTCAGTAACCGGAGGCAAAGTTGAGATCTATTTCTCGCTTACAAATGATTTTAATGATTTTTATATGAAAACCAATGAGCAAACCGAAAATTATTATACCGGCGGTACCTATGACATTAATGAGCGACTGAGAAATGAAAGGCGGAGAGTATTATCGTTTTCATCAGTGAAAGGAATAAAACTAACCCTGGCCGATAAAGTTTTTAACATAAAAAACGATTCGTTGAAGGTCGAATTACTGTGGAGCACAGAATTGTTCTAAAGAAAATTATCTATATCATTCTTTTTATCGCAACAATATATCATTTATATATTGTCGTTCACCCCTTTACCCCATGGTCAAGGTACCATATTGAACTCTTAAATATTATACAGCTCCAAAGAGCAACGCATGTTTTCTTTTTGGTCCTTTTAGGATTTTTAATAAATTATAGCCATGAACCCGGACAGTTAAAAATCGGCGGACTGATATTTGTCCTTTTATCTGCTGTTGTCCTGTATGCATTTTTAGATTTAGATATCGATGCAGAATTCAAAGTGTTTGCGTGTATTTTCTGGCTATCCGCTTTAGGTCCCGTTCTCTTTCCCAAAAAACTCCACTTCCTTAATCTTGTATCAGCAATCCTGATTATTCTTCCTTTTGTATATATGGTAAAAAACTTTAATGCCTTAATCTATAGGGCCGTTATTCCGGAACCACTTGACCTGGCAATGGCATTTGGAGAAACTTTTTTAGTTCTTGGACTCACCTATAGAGCTATCGGTTCCGTTCTTCCCACCCTGGTCTTAGCCTTCATGCTTTATAACATTTACGGAAACTACATACCGGGAGTTTTTTCCGGTCCCGGCTTCGGTATTGATATGCTTCTCGGGAAATTATACTGTGAAACGGAGGCCGGATTATTTGGTATCATAACAGGTGTTTCTCTAAAATACCTTGTATATTTCACTATCCTTGGCTCTGTGATCGCTGCACTGGGATTCGGGGAAATTATTTCAAATATTGCTTTGTCACTGGTCGGCAGAAGCCCTGCATCACCCGGCAGGACTTCAAGTATTTTAGCTGTTTTCATGGGGTTGTTTTCAGGATCAGGCGCCGCGGATACTCAGTTCGTTGCGACCATCACAAAGGATTTATACGAAAGAGCAGGATACGACCGGTATATTGCAGCCGGGATCGTCGCGACAGTCGGCTCCATAGCATATGTCACCCCTCCCATCATGGGATCAATATCTTTTATAATGGTAGAGATCCTTTCCATTCCGTATACTTGGATCATCGCAATGGCGATTGGTCCGATGCTGTTATATTTATCGGGTATCTGGCTGTATAACGAATTTTACGTCAAAAAAGAAAAGCTCAAGCCCATAGAAGTGGCTAAAGTTATTAATAAAAAATATAATTTGAGATTTTCTTATGTATTTTTACCGATTGTGTTAATCATTATACTTATTTATCGCGGATATGCTATCAATATTTCCGTTTTTGCAGCAATTTTATTTTTTGTGGTTATCGCTTACATTGATCCAAAAATCAGACCACCGATAAAAAAACTGGGAATCGGACTATCTGATGGTTTTAGAAGCCTTATTCACATCGGTGTGGCCGTTGTCTGCGCGAATGTTGTGATGACCATTATGGTTATCAGCGGTGTGGCGGCAAAATTTTCTCAGTTTCTTACGCTTCTTTCCCACGGGAATCTGTTTATTGCCCTAATTTTTGCTGCTGTATTTAGCTTGATTTTGGGCATGGGTGTTCCCCCTGTAGCCACTTATGTATTGACTGCAGCCCTAACAGCGCCAGCCATTCAGCAATTGGCGGTAGCAGCAGGAATTCCGGATAAGGCTGCTTTGCTGGCCACGCATATGTTTCTGTTTTACTATGCAGTCCTGGCCGAGGTGACCCCGCCGGTTGGATTATCCATTTATGCCGCAGCCTCCGTATTTGAGACCAATCCCATCAAGACAGGGATATATTCGGCGATGGTAGCGCTTCCCAAGTACTTGATCGGACTATCATTTATTTGTTCTTATTATGGAACCGCCACATTAATTTTGCCGATCTTGGAGTATCATACCCCGTTGAACGGAATTTTAATCATTGCTTCAAAATTTATTTTGACCTTTGCGGGAATAATCTTCTTAAATGCCGGAGTCGTAGGATTTTCAAGGCGAATGCACTCCAAATGGGAAAGGGCTATTTTAATAACATGTGGAATACTTTTGTTTTATCCGGCATTTTATTTTGATATTGCCGTGTTGCTTCCCCCCCTCGTCATCTTTTTGAGAAAAAAACAAATGTCGGAACATATGATAAAAGGAGCGGTCTGAACGGCGTTCATCGGCTTATTTCTTTTCGTTCGCCAAACCCGGCGCTCAACGGGACAAGCAGAAGAAGCGCACAAATATAGATCACAGTGCTCCATCCGCCGTGTTTGAACGCAAAGCCGGAACCCGTGATGCCAAGCCACCCACCCATATAGTAAAACAGCACATAAAGCGCATTCGCCCGACCCTGCCCGCTGAAAAGCTTGCGGTTAAGACAGCCCACCGCAGCAGCATGGATCGTAAAAAATCCGGCGCAAACACCAATAAGTCCGGCCACGACCGCCGCAACCGAAGGGTGCAAGACCAGCGCCAGTGAAATTCCTAAAACCACGGATCCCCCGACTAAAGTGTTGCCGCAGCCGAAACGATTGCAGAGTTTCCCGGATGTCGGTCCCATAAAGATACCCACAACATAAACGATATAAAGTGACGTTGTCATTTCCGTTGAGAAATTAAAAGGCGGCGCGGTCAAACGAAACGGGAGGTAGTTGAAAACAGATGAGAAGATGGCAAAGCTGCCCGCAGCGCAAAAATATATACGCAATAATTCCCAGCGTTTCATTAATACCGAGAACCCGATTGAATGACGCTGTTGTTCGTCATCTGCAGGCGTTCTCGGCAGGCCGCGCAAGGCAGTGAAAGTAGCGATAAGAACGAGTGCGGAAGCGATGATAAACGCATAGCGCCAGTTCAATGACGGCTGGATCCAACCGCCGAGCAAACGTCCGGCCAGTCCGCCAAGCACGGTAGCGGACACATAAGATCCCATGACGACATTCAACCGCGCTACCGGAAGTGTTTTTGACAGATAGGCCGCAAGGCAGGTTGTCAATGCCGGGATAAAGATCCCCTGGAGAAAACGTGCGCCGATGAGCATCCAAAGATCGTTTGAGGCCGCACAGATCAAACCGCCGAAAGCCACCAAAACGCCACCGCTAAAAATAATCGGATGAACCGGCAATCTATCGGCTAAAAAGCCGAAGGGCAAATTTGATATGGCAATACCGAGGATAACGGCGGAAACCGTAAAAGAAACCAGCACCAAATCCGTGGAAAACTCTTTTTGCAGCGCCGGCAATATGGGTTGGGTGATGTAAATATTGACAAACGATGCGGATACAAGTGCAAAAACGGTGAATTCCAGACGACGAGAGGCACGTTTGGGGTTTTCTTTCATCAGACATAGCCGTGTCGTGAACCGGCGCATCTGACAATGGATTCCAGCTTGTCGCTACGATAACAAGCAATGTGGGGAATCGAATCTTCATCGGATATTCTTTTCAATTTGCGGAGATACGCCACGGTCGCCTCGACAACCTCTTTTTCCAGTTGAAAACGGATGGCAAAATCTTCAACCGTAAACCTTCCCCAGTCTTTCATGATCTCTTCAACCTGCTCAACCGTCGGCAGTATTTTGCTCTCCGCATCCGTCATATGTTATCCCCTTTAAAATTTGATAAATTCGCATACCATCGAATTCATCACGTGTTTGGCGTTTAGTGTTTTGTATTTTAATTTAATTATTCATTATAATACCAAATCGTTAACATATCAAACACTAAATGCGAAACACTTTCGAAAAAAGTCGCTTCTTCTGACTTCCTGCGAGATCATTTTTAATTTTTACGGGAGCATCGAATTTGAAACGCTATCTCGACGACTTGGTCGCTGAAGGTTCTCCGCTCTGTCCGGGCAGAATGTGTGTGGCAAGGCCCAGATAAATTTCAGCAGTCTCTGCCAGGGTTTCGGAGAGTGTCGGGTGAGGATGAACCGTCAAGGCCAAATCCTCTAACTGTGCACCCATTTCAATGGCTAGAGCGCCTTCGGAAATCAACCCTTCAGCAGCCCGTCCTACCACACCCATGCCCAGCACACGCTGTGATTCAGCGTCAACAATAATTTTGGTCAGACCATCCGTGGCGCCCATGGTGGTCGCCCGGCCCGATAATTTCCATGGATAGTGTTCCACCCGTACGGATCGATGCTGTTTACGGGCCTGTTCTTCGGTCAGTCCGCACCAGGCGATTTGAGGATCGGTATAGATGATGGCGGGAATGGCGCGCACATCAAAAGCGGAAGGCTTTCCGGCTATGACCTCTGCCGCCACCTTTCCCTGGTGCGAGGCCTTGTGTGCCAAAAGCGGAGCACCGGTGACATCACCGATGGCAAAAATCCGCTCATCGGCGGTGCGCTGCTGTTCATCAACGATGACAAAGCCGTTGGCGTCGACGGTCACTTTGGTTGTATCGAGCCCCAATTCTTTGGAGTTGGGTTGCCGCCCGACAGCGACGAGTACCCTGTCAAAGGTCTGCTCGGACTCATCCACGTCGCCTTCAAAAACAGCCTCCACCCGGTCTTCCAACTCATTCAGGGAAAGAACACGGGTCGATACATGGATGGCTTTAAAAAGTTCAGTGAGTCTCCGGTTAAGCGGCATCACCAAATCCGGATCAACCTCCGACAGAATCCTGCCCTCCATTTCAACGAGGGTGATGTTGCTGCCGAGAGCCGCATAAACGGTTCCCAGTTCCAGCCCGATGTAGCCGCCGCCGATGATGAGAAGGGACTTGGGGATGTCTTTGAGCTCCAGAGCGCCGGCGGAATTCATGATGCGACCGTTCGGTTTGAATGTCACCCCCGGAAGAGATCTCGGAACAGAACCCGTGGCGAGGATGACATGACGAAATTTGATCCGGCCGATCTCCGAATCGTGCAGACGTACCGTGTCGGACCCCTCAAAAACAGCTTCTCCTTTCACCACTTGAACCCCGCGTTTTTTCCCCAGTGTGACGAGGCCGTTGGCCAATCTATCGATGACTTTTTCCTTCCACATGCGCACCTTGTCCAGCTCGATTCGAGGGTCGTCAAAGGTGACGCCCATGGATCCGGTTCGCCGGGTGTCATGGATAAGTTCCGCCAGAAAGAGCAATGCCTTGGAAGGTATACAGCCTTGGAACAGACATTCGCCGCCGGGTTTCATTTCCATTTCAACAAGGGTAACGTCAAAACCCAGATCTGCAGCCCTGAAGGCTGCGGTATAACCACCGGGTCCGCCCCCGATAACCAGTACATCGGTCTCTTGAACCAATTCTCCTATTACCATAACCGGCCTCCAGTCAGACCTCAATTGATCGTAAACACAATAAAGTTTGAAGCGAGCACTACGAGTGTCTCGTTCAAGTGCCTAAAGTTTGAAGTGAGCTAAAGTGCCTAAAGTTATGGAGTCGCTTCGCTCAGGTTGAATTAATATAAATTTCCTTCAATATTATCTTCAACTATTATTGGGCTTCATTGGTTTCACTTTCACAAATTTTAATTTTATTCTATCCTCAAAACTTTAAATCACTTTAGTTCACTTTAG
>CAZQAF010000094.1:0-12701 GCA_964591175.1 uncultured Desulfobacteraceae bacterium
GTTGGCTGTCCCGTTCCGCGTTCTTGTCCCGCCGATCTTGGGCGGGAGACCTTAAGCCCTATTGAAAATTTTGAAACCACTTCTGGCAAAAAAACATTCCAAAATCGCATGGATGGAAAAATGCAAACAAGCTTAAATACCAACATAAACACTTTTTCAGGACGGCTATAGTATGAATTGGGACCTGTACGAACTGATTCGCGGCCCGGTAATGACCGGTACGATGATCCTGTTTGCGGCTTGCCTGGTTTATCGTGTCGGGCAGTTTTTTCTGGCCACAATCCGTGTACCTCCAAAAACCGCGTCACCGGGCAGTCGTCAAGCCCCTCGGTCCGGTTTCCGTGAACCTATCCGGTCAATGCCGGAAAAACTGCGCAAACTACGCACCCACTATCGCAACAGCGTATTCAGTATGAGACCTTTCACTATACCTTTGACTGTAGCTTACCATGCCGTTATCTTAGCTGCCATTTTCTTTTCCGAAGGCCACAATGTACTGCTGGATATTTCCTGGGGTTTCAGATTTCCCTCCATCCCCGAAAAGACAATGGATGCGCTGACCATTTTTGTCATTGTCGTCTCGATCTTTTATCTGGTCCGCCGCGTATTCTCGGCCAAAATGAGATACCCGATTATTTTCAGAGATTATGCAGCCATCCTTTTTACAGCCGCGCCCTTTGTCACCGGGTTTGTGGCATACCACCAGTGGTTTAACTATCGGACCGTCATCATCTGCCATATGATCAGCGGACAGCTGATGCTGCTGGTTCTGCCGTATACCAAGCTGGGGCATCTGATATTTTATTTTTTCGGAAGATTCTCCCTGCGAGGCGAATTGAATTTGATGTATGGTACGAGAGCCTGGAAAATGGATCACAAGTTGGAAGAGCTTCCCGAACCGGTTCAGGGGAACGACGTGGATGTCCGGTATATTCGGCAGATGCTCGACCAAAAAAAAACGCAGATGAAGATGATGCTGCGGTACTGTGCCAGGTGCAGCAACTGTGCAAAAAGCTGCTTTTTGTATGCCCACAACCAGGATGCTTCCTACATCCCTGCTCATAAGGTCTTTGCTTCGTTGGGAATGCTTTATCGGAAAAAAGGCAAGGTACAGCGTCAGGATCTGAATGACATGGTGGATACCATCTGGAATAAATGTGTCCTTTGCGAGCGTTGCTACTGTTTCATAGGGATTAATATTCCGGACATGATCTCTCTGGCGCGTTCTATTTGCCGCTCTCAGGGGGTTTTTAAGACATATGACAACTAGCTCACAAAAAATTCGAATACATCCAGGTCTGGCATTAATCGCCTGTTCCCTGTTGGCCACGTTTATTGCTTATTCGGCGGGCAATTCAAACCTATATGCCCAGGACGCTGATTTCTATATTGGGAACACGGTGTCCGGTCACAGTGAAAGCCGGCCGGCAGTCTATTTCACCCACGAAGACCATTCGGATTCATATGATTGCCTGGACTGTCACCATGATTATCGAAACGGTAAAAATGTCCTGAATGAAGATGATCTGGAAAATGGCGAAAGTACCAGTTGTGCCTCTTGCCATACAAAAGATGCATCCATAGACCTCGAAACCGCATATCATCGTCTATGTATGGGCTGCCACAGGCGCGTCAACAGACAGGAGAGCGACACGTTACCCATTACCTGCCAGGATTGTCACAGCCGGCCTTCTCCTGCGCCATAATATTTTAAAGCAAAGATCCGATTAAATATATCTAAAAAAAACTCACAGTGAGAACTTCCGGTATGTCCATAAATAAGTAACCAACTATCCTTTAGGTATGAATTGCTTATTTATGGACCTACCGGAACTCCTTATGACCGGAACCGGTAATGTTTGTTCAAATGATTTCACATCGCAAAGTAAAGATGAAATTCGAATAACCATAGAACCCATTGGCACACTGGTAAACACGGTAAAATAACTTATGTATATTACAGGACTTAATTTTACAGGAAAAACACTGACAGGAAAAAGCAATACGATCTTCGAAGCTGAAAATCCTGCTTTGGGCAGCAAAATTGCCCCTTCTTTTCACGAAGCGACTCAGGAGGAAGTGGGTGAAGCCATTCAAAAAGCCAACATGGCCTTTAAAGATTATAGCCGTAAAAGCGGACCGGAAAAGGCGACCTTTCTGGAGGCAATCGCCGACGAGATAATGGCGCTGGGAAAAGCTCTGATACAACGTTGCAAGGAAGAAACCGGACTACCGGAAGCTCGGCTTAACGGAGAAAGAGGCAGAACGGTCGATCAGCTATGTATGTTTGCAAGGTTAGTACGAGAAGGTTGCTGGGTGGATGCACGCATCGAAAAAGCCGACCCTTCCAGAGATCCTGCTCCTAAACCTGACGTCAGAAGTATGCAAAGAGCATTAGGACCTGTCGGTATTTTTGGAGCCAGTAATTTTCCTTTTGCTTTTTCAGTGGCAGGTGGAGATACGGCTTCGGCTTTGGCAGCTGGATGCACGGTTGTGGTGAAAGCTCACCCTGCTCATCCCGGCACATGCGAACTGGTCGCAAGTGCTATTATCAAAGCGATTGAAAAATGCAACTTGCCGGATGGCACTTTCTCAATGGTACAGGGCCAATCGACAAGTGTCGGCCTTGCTATTGTCAGACATCCACTGATTAAAGCCATTGGGTTTACCGGATCGTTCAGAGGTGGGAAAGCCCTTTTTGATGAAGCAAATGCCAGAACAGAACCTATTCCGGTTTATGCGGAAATGGGAAGTGCCAACCCGGTGATCATTTTGCCGGGAGCATTAAAAGAAAGAAAAGAATCTATCGCCAAAGATCTTACGGCCTCGGTAACATTAGGGGTGGGGCAGTTCTGTACCAATCCGGGATTGGTATTCACGGAACGTTCTGAGGAAGAGGGAAGTTTTCGGGAGCTGTTGTCCAATACCATTAAAGAAGCTTCATCAGGTGTTATGCTAAGTGGCGGATTACAACAAAGTTATAAAAGAGGATTGGAAAAATTAAGTCAGACCAATGGTGTCACCTTGCTGGCAGAAGGAAAAGAAGAAGGGCAAGGGTACCTTGGGGTTCCTCACGTATTTCAGTCAACATCGGAATCTTTTTTTACGGATGAAACATTAGAAGAAGAAGTTTTCGGGCCATCCACACTGACGGTATCGGTTAAGGATAAGCAGGATCTGCTTAAAGTAATAGGAAAGCTTAAAGGACACCTTACCATTACCGTGCATGGCACAGACGAAGATCTTAAAAATTACGCTGATGTGATTCGCTCATTGGAGCAAAAAGCCGGAAGGTTAATCATAAATGGGTATCCCACCGGAGTGGAAGTCTGCCATGCCATGGTGCATGGAGGTCCGTTTCCGGCAACAACCGATAGCAGGACGACCTCGGTTGGAACCACGGCGATTACCCGGTTTGCGCGCCCGGTTTGTTATCAAAATTTCCCCGGACATCTTCTCCCGGATGAGTTAAAAGATGGCAACCCGCTAAAGATTTGGAGGCTTATGGATGGAAACCTCACAAAGGAATAAACGACAGGAAAAACAATATGAGAAATGTATTAAGGGGACTTCAGGTGCATCCATAAAATAGCTTTACAGGAAGTTGGACGATATTTCCAAAAGAGTTACTCTTTCATTTGTCCTTTCCTATTAAAAAAATGCCATACGTAGCATAAAGATCGGGCAAAAATTTAATGATCTTTCCACTTCTATCGTGGGAATGGCTATTGATGGCAATCTCTTTAACAATTTTAAAATCGACCTGTTTTGAAAATTTTCTGAAATCCTTAAGCGTAATCACCCGAATATTCGGAGTGTTATACCATTCATAGGGGAGTTGTCGGGTTATGGGGGCATATCCTGTCATCAAAAGTTGCAATCGGACTCGCCAATAGCTGAAGTTGGGGAAGCTGACAATCCCCTTTTTCCCGATTCTCAATAAAGACCTGATCAACTCCGACGGTTCATAGACCTGCTGGAGAGTTTGGCTCAGGACAGCATAATCAAAAGTATTATCCGGATAATCGAGAACTTCTGTATTGATATCACCTTGTAATACCGACAGGCCTTTTTCAATACACCGGGCAACCCTCGATTCTTTACGTTCAACCCCCGTACATTTTACATCCTTGTTATGTTTTAGAAAGTAAAGTAAATCCCCTTCGCCGCACCCGAGATCAAGAACTTTTGATCCCTTTTCAATCCAGGAGGCGATTATCTGAAGATCGAATCTCATTTTATTGTTTTCGGCTTTCTGTATGTGTCGATTCTAAAAAATTTTTTATCAGTGCTGTCAGCCGTACGTTGGGGAGAAGGAAAGCGTCATGGCCCCATTGGGCCTCTATTTCACAAAAACTCACATCAAGACCGTTTTTCTTCATGGCCTTTACCATGGACTTGGAGTGATATGTCGGATACAACCAGTCAGAAGTAAAAGATACAACCAGAAATCTGGCGCCGGTTTTGGAAAAAGCTTTGACTGCCGATCCGGAACCGTGTTGTTTTTCAAGGTCAAAGTAATCGGCCGCCTTTGTAATATAAAGAAAAGAATTGGCATCAAAACGATCCACAAACTTTGCACCCTGATATCGAAGATAGTTTTCCACCTGAAAATCGGCATCGAAATTGTGAGAAAGATTAGCTTTTTCTTGAAGTCGTCGTCCGAATTTCAACCGCATAGACTCATCCGAGAGATATGTGATGTGGCCGATCATGCGTGCAACAGAAAGACCCAGATCAGGCCTTGGACCGGAATAATAGTTTCCATTTTTCCAGTTCGGATCTGCCATGATCGCCTGTCTGGCGACTTCGTTAAAGGCGATAGCCAGAGCCGAATGCCTTGTCGTTGTTGCCAGAGGGACAGCCGAAACAACCATCTCAGGGTATCGGACACTCCACTCCAGAACCTGCATCCCCCCTATGGAACCGCCGATAACCGAAAGGACCTTTTTAATCCCCAGATGATCCAGCAGCGCCTTCTGAGCCCTGACCATATCACCGATGCTAACCACCGGAAAATCATGCCCATAGGGTTCCATGGTCTTTGGATTGTAGGTGCGGGGGCCGGTGGAACCCATACAGCTCCCGAGGATGTTGGAACAGACAATAAAATATTTATTGGTGTCGATTCCTTTTCCGGGACCAACCATGATATCCCACCAACCCGGCTTGGGATCCTTTGGGCTGTAAAATCCGGCCACATGGGAATCTCCGGAAAGGGCATGGCAAATGAGAACCGTGTTGCCTCTGTCCTTATCCAATTGGCCGAAGGTTTCATATGCGATCGTAATCGGGCCGAGCTTTTTGCCGCATTCCAAAATCATTTCGTCCGGCGGTTCGGCAAACGTGTAAGACTTCTTTTCTACCAGGCCGACCGAAACACCGGCTTTATCATGTTCTATATATTCACTCATTTTTATCTAAACCCACACGGTCAAACCTGTGCAAATGCCTGTTCCAGATCCTCTATGATATCATCAATATGCTCGATTCCGACGGAAAGGCGAATTAACTCGGGAGCTAGTCCCCCTGCTTTTTGCTGCGCTTCGGTCAATTGGGAATGGGAAGTGCTGGACGGATGCAACGCAAGACTTTTGGCGTCTCCGACATTGGCAAGATGCGAAAAAAGGGTCAACTTTTCGATAAATTTCTTTCCGGCATTCATTCCGCCTTTGATGCCGAAAACAACCATACCGCCAAATCCCTTCTTTAGATATTTTTGGGCGACAGGATAAGCCGGATCATTTTTCAGACCGGGATATCTTACCCAAGCAACCTTTGGATGTTCGTTCAGGTAGCCAGCGACTTTGGCAGCATTCTCACAATGCCGTTCCATTCTCAGATGAAGGGTTTCCAACCCCTGCAAGAACATCCATGCATTGTCAGGCGAAATACAGGCACCGAGGTTTCTTAACGGGACGAGCCTCATTCTCAATATAAAGGCTAGCGGATTCAGATCGCCGAGATCGTGAGCATACCGGATATTGTGATAACTTGGATCAGGTTCATTGAACAGCTTAAATTTGGGGTCTTTCCAGTTGAATTTCCCGGAGTCGATTACAACACCGCCAATACCGGAACCGTGTCCTCCGATCCACTTGGTTAAAGAATTGACGACGATATCGGCCCCATGCTGAATTGTTTGTAACAAGCATGGTGTTGTAAATGTCGCATCAACAATTAACGGCAGGCCGTTTTTATGAGCGATATCCGCTACAGCTTCAATGTCTGTGAATTCAAGAACGGGATTGCCGATGGTTTCGATAAAAATCGCCCTGGTTTTATCTGTAACCGCTTTTTGGAAATTTTTGGGATCAAGAGGATTAACAAACTTAACGTGGATTCCGAACTGAGGCAAGATATTGTCGAACATCGTATAGGTGCCGCCGTAAAGATTGCTTGCCGAGACAATTTCTTCGCCCGCTGAACAGATATTGATAATTGAATAATAAACTGCCGAAGTCCCGGATGACAGCGCCAAAGCAGCCGCCCCGCCTTCCAGAGCTGCCATGCGTTTTTCCAGAATGTCGTGGGTCGGATTCATCAGTCTGGTATAGATGTTTCCGAGTTCTTTTAGGGCAAAAAGGTTGGCGGCATGTTCTGTGCTTTTAAATACGTATGAAGAGGTTCGGTAAACCGGCACGCCTCTTGAGGTTGTCGAAGGATCGGGCTCCTGACCGGCGTGTACACAAAGTGTTTCAAGTTTAAATGTATTGTCCATAAATTGCCCCCGTTTTGTTAAGCAGTAGATTATTTGACGGGTCGGGGTGTTTTCCGCTCTTTTTAAGGCTTTAGAAGAAAAACTCCCCGAGGGCTCAATTATTTAATAATATATTGCGTTAGATAACATGATCTGCAACTTTCACCTATTTTAATTCCGGCGTTTTATAGATTCATCAATTAGGGTTTCCCTCAAGATTCCGTTAATCATATATGCTACATCGTGGTAGACAAGTCAATTGAATATTTATCCTTAGTAGAGAGTTAAAAGGACCCTGCTGAAAGAGGGTCGGACGAAGCCATCGACCCTCTTTTTATGATCCGTTCCTTTATTTTGTTATTCCTTCATTTTTGAGGGCTTCGAGGCCGGCCAGGTCGATGCTTTCGGCGGCATTTTTCAGCGTATCGATATCGGCTGCTTTTCCTGATACCTTCACACTGAAACGATCGGCGACAGTTGTTGCGTATTCTCCGGTTTTACTGCTGTTGTTCCACTGTTCATGCACCATTCGCGATCCGCTCTTGAAGGTTTTTTCGAAACCGTCGGCGGTGGTGCTTTCCTTCTCGACACCGGCCCAGCTTGCGAGAGCCATCACGCCTTTGGCAAGCCCCATGTCGGTGATCTCGACTTCGAGGTTGTTCCCGACGTCATCTTTATAAGATGCCTGCGCGGTCGTCATCTGAAAGCCCATGGCTCCGCTTCGTTCTGCTGAGACATTAGAGCGGGTGCGACCGCTGAGCTTTTCCGGTAAAAAGGTCTTGATGCGGTCCGGGGCAAGGGTTTCGATGGTCCCGTTGCTGCCCAAGGCCGTGGCCATCATTTTGCTTGCGGCCTTTCGTTGTGCCTCGACATCACCGGATTTCTGCGCCGCTTCCATCTCTTTACCGGCGCTTTCCATCTTTTTGCTCCAGTCTGTAAGTTTTCCCCCGAGACTGTTTTTGTCAAAACCGCCGCTGCCCTCCATACTGGTCCGAGGCGAAGTCATGGTTCCTCTCATATGGACACCGGTGATTCCTCCAACCACGGCAGAGATTGCAACACTGACAATGACGGCGATGATTATGGAAACGGCGGTATAGCCCCCAGCCTTATTCTTTGGGCATTTCATCATCACAGGCAAGCCAAGGTACAACAGATAGATACTGTAGAGAACGCCTGCCAGAAGAATCAGAATCCCCAGCCAGGGGATAAATTGGGCGATTCCCGCGATCCAGGCGGCAGTGTAGGCATAGGTCACGGTTTTAAGGGCCTGGATCTGGTTTTTGCTCCCTCCGAAGGAAGGCGCAAGAAAATCGACAATAAGGGCCATAATGTAAACACCGGCAAGGGTAAAGACATAACTTAACACCATATTTGTCAAACTGGCGCCGATACCCAGACGATATCTGCCCATAAAGGGTACTTTGATGCCGAAAATGCTCATCTTAAAAAAACCTGCAATCGGAGTGATCGCAGCCAAGATCAGAATATAGCCGATATAGAGTTCTTTGGCCGATGTCTGCTCTGCATCTATTGTGGTCCATTCGGTATTCGGGCTTGTGAGGATTAACTTAACACGGTCTATAAGTTTACTGAAATCCATAATCTCTTTCTCCTGATTTTCGATGCTTTTATCTTTACAACGTCATTCCCCTTGACAACGCGATAAGTAAGCTGCAAAAAATATCTGGCTGAAGTTTACATTTGTCAAGAATCCCTGTATTTTTATTTTTATATCTCTGTCCAGGATTAAAAGCCGGTTAATAGTGAACTTCCGGGACATCCTATATTCCTTTTGTCGAGCAAAAAGTAGAAAATTTTAAATATGTAAAATATCAATAAGCTTTGCATAAAAAGATTATGAAAAAATACATTTTTTTAGCTGCTTTTGCTATATTGATGTATGGATACGTTCATGAGCGAGGTATTTCATTACCCAGCTTTTCGTCATGGACGCAAAGCGATAACAGCATTCTCCAACGAGCATATAATAACTGACAAAGCAATCTTCAAGTACAAGGAGAAGGCGTTGTGCTAAAAATATTGCCTGATGATCTTGAGGGGTCAAGACATCAAAGATTCATTTTGAGGCTCAGCAGCGGCCAAAAATTGCTGGTGATGAAACTAATTCGTCAGAAGGCCAGTCTTCCGAAAGCGATATCGTCGACACGGTTCAAAAAAAGGTGACCCAGCAGGTTACTGACAAACTTCTTAGACAGGTTCCGGGGGTTAAGCAGGCCAAGCAACTCAGGCAACTTAAGGATGAGGCTGACAAGATTAAGAAGATATTGAGTTAGTTCCCATTGGGAAATAGCCTGTTTTGTTCCAATACGTCATTCTCCGCTGACGCTTCGCCACGCACCTGAACCGCAGCGAACTTTCGGTATATCCATAAATAACTAACCATTTCTCAAACATGGTTGATTTTTTCTTTCGATGTCTAATGTTCTGTGTTGTGATTATATGTAATGATCGGTCAGAGCGTGACAGAGCGGTGACACCAGATTCAAGAAGATAGACGGCTCACTGCAAAAATCTCAAACGAAAATTAAATATCAACAGTTTAACCCCTTACCTGAAAAGGAGGAAAATATGGCGACTCGTAAAGCAACTGCCAGATGGAACGGCACGCTGAAAGAAGGCAACGGCGTAATGAAATATGGTGAAGTTGAAGGCCCTTTTACATATGCATCGCGTTTTGAAGAGGGCAAAGGAACCAATCCTGAAGAACTTGTCGGAGCTGCCCATTCCGGATGCTTTTCAATGTACCTTGCCGCTATCATGAGTGCGGATAATTTCACACCCACAAGCGTTCAGACAACGGCTTCAGTCCATTTGGGAGAAGATGACGGCCCGAAGATTACCCGTATTGATTTAGATTGTGAAGCAGAGGTACCCGGCCTGGATGCGGATAAATTTGCTCAATATGCTCAAACCGCCAAGGAGAAATGTCCAATCTCAAGGCTTTTTGCCGGCACAAAAATCAATCTTTCAGCGAAATTGATCGGATGATCTTTTTTCTAATAGGGGACTTCCGGGACATCCACAAATAAGCAAATATCTTGGCAGATGTTGATCTTTATGTTACCAAGAACTCATGCATAGATTAGCTCGCTTGACGCAACGGGTGTTTTGCATGACATCATCATCCGTGGAATCGAGCGTCGTCAGATTTTCAGAGACGATCAAAATATCATTAGATTTGACAGGACACGGTAAGTTGATCATCCGCCAGGAGCTATACGGAAGTCTCCGAACGTCTGGGAATGAGTCGGCTCCATAGTAGGATACGCTGTCAATCGAAGCGAAAAGATCGCTAAAGCGTATAAATACCAACGCCATAAATGAATGGCTTGCTTATGGGCCTCAAATTACCCAGAAAATGTGCTCAAGGCAAAGGTCCCCATTGACCCATAAACCGTATATCAAGAAAGCAGGTTAAAATGAAAATGAAAATGCGCGTTATGAACCAAGAACCATTTAACGCAGAGACGCCAAACCAATATCTTCGTTCATGGATCACGGCCAATAAAGTTTTTTTTGCTCGCAATCAGGGCCAAATACCTGAAAAACCGATTCCGCTGTCTGACTGGTCGCTAACGATCGAAGGAGAAGTAAACAAACCTTTAGTGTTGGGTTTCGATCAGATCTACCGTATGCCCAAAGCAATTGTTTCCAACACCCTTGAATGTTCCGGAAACAGCCGATCGCTTTTTAAGAAAAAAGCTTCCGGGAATCCATGGACCATCGGGGGCGTTGGTAATGCCGTCTGGGGAGGGGTTTGGCTTAGGGAGTTGCTCGAAAGCGCCGGGCTAAAAGCCAATGCGCACCATGTGGCTTTTGAAGGTCTGGATCAACCGCTGGGCTCCGCTAAAATCCAGTTCATCCGCAGCATTCCTTTAGAGAAAGCGATGTCTTCATCGCTTCTCGCCTATGAGATGAACGGTGAACCTCTGCCGCTTAAGCATGGGTATCCCTTGCGGGCCTTGGCCCTTGGATGGACAGGGGCAAATTGCGTTAAGTGGTTACATAAAATTATTGTTTTGGACCGGCCGTTCGAAGGTTTTTACATGGATAAGGTTTATCGGAAATTTCAACAGGGCCAGGACCCCAAGACCGGTGAAGTTGTGACCGGAATCAATTTAAAATCCATCATTACTCAACCTGAGAGCGCGGAAATACTCGAGGCAGGTTCCGTCACAGTTTTGGGAGCAGCTTATGCCGGCGAGTCGTCGGTTGATCGGGTTGAGATATCGGTGGATAATGGAAAGACATGGAATCCTGCAACATTTATCGGTCCTAACGAACCTTATGCTTGGCGGCAATGGCAATTCTTATGGTCCGTCAAAGAAAAAGGCGAATACACCATTATGTCGCGTGCAACGGATACACAGGGAAACCAACAGCCGATGAATGCAAATTGGAATGTACTCGGCTATGGAAATAATGGTGTGCATGAACATGCTGTCACGGTCCAAATTACTTGAGGGGTCGGGGTGTTTTTCGAGCAGGCGCTACATGGGTAATCTTTTATTTTAGACCGCATGATCCCGCCGGAGGCGTATAAAACTCGCGGCAAGGGATCGTAAAGAAAGAACGGGATACTATCTTTAAGATATCAATAGGTTAAATTCAATTCATCTTTTTAGATTCCTTGCCTTTTTATAGCAGGTATTAATAAAACCTTTTGATCTTTGCTGATTTTTTCAGACTTTCGATGTAACTTTGGATTTCGGTTCTTTCCTTTTCTTTTTTTAACTTTTTTTCGATCATGGGTCGGACGTCTTTATAAGGAATGGTTCCGGCCGGTCTTTTGTCGATGACTTTGACCAGATGGTAGCCGACTCGGGTCTCGATAATTCCGCTAACCTCACCGACGTTCAACGCAAAGGCAGCATCTTCAATGGGCTTTAACATCTGGCCCCGCTTAAAATAGCCCAGAGCACCTCCGCGCGGGGCACTGGGCCCTTCGGAATAGGCTTTGGCCAGTTTACCGAAATCCTCGCCCTTGATTAATTTTTGTTGAATCATTTCGATTTTTTTGCGGGCCTGAATTTTTTTGGATTCTGCGGCGCCGGGCGTGAATTTTATCCAAATCTGGCTGGCTTTGACTTGCTCCGGCCGCTTAAACAGATCCAGGTTGTTGTTATAATATTTTTTGCTCTCTTTCTCGGTTACTGAATTTTTTTTACGCACATCGGTATCGAGCAACTGCCTTATGGCCAGAGCGCGTTGAATCTCGGCTCGAAATTCTTTTTCGGAAACATGCATTTTTTCTATCACTTGTTTGTACGCCTTTTCGTCGGGAAAACGCTTTTTAATCGCATCAATTCGCTGGTTTACAGCCTGGTCGGCGACTTTAATCCCTTCTTTTTGGCTCTGTTGATAGAGCAATTCAGAATCAATCAAGTTTTCCAAAATCCTATTTTTGATGGCCATTAGTTCTTGGTCGTTCATCTGTCGGCCTTTATGTGTGACCCGCTTTTTAAAAACAGACAACATGCGTTCATACTGGCTTTTGTAAATAGCCTTGCCGTTGACGGAGGCGATCTCTTTACCGGTAGATGCCGCTTCATCTGCCCACGCCGGTCCGGTGTAAACGCAGATGGCCACGGCGGCAATGATTAACAGGTTTGTGCTTCTGACAAATAACCGCATTCCGATACTCCTTTCTTTTTTTAAAGATCCTTATTTTTAATAGCAGACAACGAGGCGCTGTTCAAGTGGCACGGCCTTTAGGGTGAGAAAAACATGGCGTTGCTGATTAATGGGCTTGTCATAGGTTACCTTCGGTATCCTATTCCTTTAATACGAATTCTATGTCCTTCCACTTGTGTTTTCGCGCCGAGCATCTTTTCGACCAGCCACAGACGGGTTTCAATATGGTCTGTCAGTTTTGGAATTAAATACGAGCTCCACCCGTCGGCCAGCGCACAAAACGGTATGCGCTGATCGTCGTTGGTACGAGACAGGATGAAAGGAAGCTGAACACCGCTATGAA
>CAZQAF010000095.1:0-12283 GCA_964591175.1 uncultured Desulfobacteraceae bacterium
CTCAACCAAGTCTATTATGACTACTTTTTCGAAGGTCTTTTAAACAGCATCCCCACCAAATATCTGCCCATTCTCATCATGCTCGCCTATGTCAACGAGACCTATAAACCAAAGAACCTGCTTGAAAATTTCGGACGGGACTATATACTGAAATTTGTTAACCACAACGGAAACGTGGTTAAAATCGGTGCGGTTTTTTGGTTTGTGCTGTCCATGCTGATGGTTTATCTGGCATGGTATGTCATCGGCAAATGGGCCGATAAATATAAAAAGAAAAAATAACCATCAAAAGATGCTTGCCCGAAATACGCCAAGATGCGAAACTGGGTCCATTGATGTCTCGATCATTTATTATATTGATTTTTTGCGGCATTACCTGTGCGCTGATCGCCTGCAGCCCCGATTTAAAAAACGAATCCACCTGTGTTTCCTGTCACAGTGGGCTGGAACCGGCGTCCGCAACACACCCCATTTGCATCGACTGCCATGGCGGCAATTCAAAATCCCAAGATAAAAAGGTCTCCCATCAAACCATGTTCGGTCCTATAAATCCGTCGGCCCCGAAATTCTGGGCACAAACCTGCGGCCGGTGTCATCCTTATCAGTTGAATCGAGTACGGGCCAATATTATGTTCACCAATACCGGGATGATCAAAAATATTCAGAAAACCTGGGAAGGAGAAGACGGCAAGCTTTATGGTGCACAGCCGGAAAATGTATTTTCGGCAAAGGGGCTGCCCCTCGAGCTCCATGGTGTCTCCGGGTTGAACAACCTTAGCGGCGAGCTGTATCGAAAATTCTGCTCCCTGTGTCATGTCGGCATCGCCGCCAATGAAAAATACGCCACGAGCCACGCCGCCGGTTGCGCGGCCTGCCATTTCCCATATGACGATACCGCCGTTTACCGGGGAGATGATCCGAACATCAAGGGAAAGTGGCCCTATTCAAAAACCCATCGATTGGCATCTTTGCCCGGAAATGATGTCTGCCTGCGCTGTCACAGCCGAAGCAGTCGTATAGCATTTACGTATCAGGGGCTTTCCGAGGATAATACGAGTTTGGTGCCGACACGAGGCGGGTTGCCGGGTCCCAAAGTATTCAGCGGCGCCCGCAATATCACTTACATTGCCGGAGACGTTCATTTTACCAAGGGACTGGACTGTATCGACTGCCATACATCCAGAGACACCATGGGGGATGGGTATGCCTATGAAAACGCGTATCGTCAGACGGAAACGCGTTGCATCGATTGCCACGGCAGCGGTTCAAAACAACCGGTTTCCCAAACGATCGTTCGTGAAAACGACGAGGCGGTGCGGGAATCCAAAAGCTATGCCATAAAAATGCGGCCGGGCATGAAAATGATCGTCACCGGAAAGGGCCGAAAATATTCCAACGTGTTTTATCAGTCCGGAAAAGTTTACGTGCTCGGCAAACGCAGCGGGAAATTGCATGAAAGTCCCGTGATCACCGGAACGCCGGAACATACCATCGCCGGCCATGAACGCCTGGAATGTTATACATGTCATTCCCGCGCCGTTCCCCAATGCTTTGGCTGCCACACGCGGTATGATCAAACCCGGTTTGGAATGGATTATATCAAGAACCGTAAAACAAGAGGGAAATTCAGCGAAACCGAGGATTGGCGCAAGATTTATTCGTTTCCGCTGGCCCTTGACCAGCGGGGCAAAATTTCTCCGGTAGTGCCGGGAAGCCAGACCTTTGTGACGGTGATCGACCCCTACGGCAGAACAACCAAATCCGAATACGTAGCAAAGTTTAAAGGTAAACATCAGTTGCGCTTTGCACCGCTTTATTCTCACAATACCGGCACAAAGGCCGTCGGCTGTTCCCAATGCCATGCAGATCCGATGTTTTTGGGTTTCGGACAACATGTGATCGAGGGAAACAGCATCCGGGCCACCATGCTGAGCGAAAAATCAAAAGAAGCGCCTTTAGACGGGTTTCTGGAAATGAAAAACGGCAACGTCAGCGCTTTTTCCGCCATTACCCGGGAAAATTCGCGGCCTCTGAACACTTCGGAAATCAAAAAAATCCTAGCGGTGAACCAGTGCCTGGTGTGCCATGATGATCCCAAGGATCCGATTTATCAAAAAACACTCGACCCCATGATGCTGAACGTATGCCTCGGCCGCTCGCAACTTAAGATGACGAATTCACCAAAAAAGAAAGATGACGCTGCACCGACTCCCAAACGGAAAAAAGTCGGATTCCCGATCAAAGACATACCCGATTCGAAATATAATATTATCTTCGATCAAATGATGGGCAAAAGAACCCTCGAAAAGAATTTTGTTCATAAAACCCTCGGGAAAGAGGACCCTGGATTTTTTCAAAAAAATTGTGAATCATGCCATATCAAAAGTTGTGAGGACTGCCATGAACGAAACCAGGACGTTCTCATGCGCCCGACGTCGAACAAATGCCTGGATTGTCACAAAGGATATTTCACAGGATGGGAATTTTACGGAAGAGCGCCCCGTGAAGACAACCTGCGGTATCAGCGGGGTAAAACAGTCCAGGGAGAAACGTTTCTCAAAATGCTGCCGGATGTCCATGCCGAGGCCGGTATGGACTGCGGTGACTGTCACTCCATGAAGAGCCTGATGGCCGGAAAAAAATCCTCCAAAACGTGCGTCGACTGCCATAAAGCAGACCCGGCGGTTATTGAACACCGTATCGGCGCCCATAAAAGAAACCTCGAATGCTATGCCTGCCACAGTGCATGGGCCGCCCAGGAGTACGGCACTTTTTTTATCCGTTTCAAGGACAGTTCCAACCAGCAGTATTTTCGGCTGCGCCCGTGGGGCGCCAAGAATTATGCCAAAAGCGGTTTTTTAAAAAAACAGGATTCACCGCCCTTAGGTGTTGACCGACGCGGAAAAATCAGCCCCATCCGGCCGGAATTCATCGTCTATTTTACCGATATCGTCAACAACAAGCCGGTGGGTAAGGAGAACCGGCTTCTTGCCGCCCGATGGAAGGCATTTTTTCCGCATACCATCCGTCGCGGGACGGTCATGTGTGACAAATGCCACAGCAATCCCGAAAGATTTCTTCTGGACAATACAGAAGATCGTATGTATCAGCTTCAAAAAAACGCCATGTCACTGGAATCGTTCTGGTCTCAAAAGGGACAAACCATCGCCAACGGATCGTTTATGACGCCGGCGCGCTTTAAAAAAATGGCAAAAAAATCCCCTGAATTTAAACAAGCATATGTCGATAAATGGAAAAGGTTCATAAAAGCCGTCGAAAATTGATCAAAACTCTCATTTGG
Organism: uncultured Desulfobacteraceae bacterium; assembly: GCA_964591175.1. Classification (GTDB taxonomy): domain Bacteria; phylum Desulfobacterota; class Desulfobacteria; order Desulfobacterales; family UBA11574; genus UBA11574. The sequence continues at coordinate 3,302 of CAZQAF010000095.1, forward strand.
TCGGTGATTTCTCTGCCGCTGATCGGAAGATTTTTGATTCCCGGAATTAAACATCGAAAAGTGCGTTTACGAATTAAAAGGCCGCATGTTCCGGATAACGGCGCCTTGATTTTTGGACAAAAAAAGATCGCCGTGATAAGAATGAATCAAGAAATTTACGCGCTCGACCTTACCTGCACCCATCTCGGCTGTACGGTAAATGCGACGGCCAAAGGATTTGTCTGCCCCTGCCACGGCAGCATGTTTACCACCGGCGGCGACGTGATCAAAGGACCGGCGAACCGGCCTTTAAAAAGGCTCGCAGTCAAAGAACAGGGCGATGATGTATTCATCGTGAGCTGACTTTATTCACCACCCGCTTTGCTCGAGACGCTGAGGGCCGCAAAGAGGGTAAGTGATTTTCATTGCCGTTGAGTTGGCGGCAATGAAAATCAAAAACTAAAAGAAAGTAAATTCTCAGCGTTCTTTGTGGCGCTGCGGTGAAAGTTAAATTAAAAATGCAAAACGAAAACGGAGGACTATTTAACGAATTTCTCCGGCACCTGTTCCCCCGGATGGTCCGCCGGCAGAACCTTAAAATCACGTATACATTCTGTCTGGGAGGTTTGGCGTTTACGGCGTTTATGGTGCTCATGGTCACCGGATTGCTTCTGTTGTTTTATTATCAGCCTTCTTCTGAAGGCGCCTTCGGCTCGATTCTCTTTTTAGAATCCTCGGTTCCGGCCGGGTTATTCGTTCGTAGCCTGCACCGCCTGGCATCTCAGGCATTTCTGGTACTTATTTTCCTTCACACCTTGCGGGTGATTCTCACCGGCGCCTTTCGAAAACCCCGGGAACTGAATTGGATCATCGGTTTTTTTCTGCTCTGTCTGGCGCTTTTTGAAGCCTATACCGGATATCTTCTGCCCATGGACCAGCTCGCCGTCTGGGCCACCCACACCGGCATGGAACTCATTAAGGCAGTCCCATTTGGAAAGACAATCGTTCAAATTCTGGCTCCGGACGGCGTGGGGCAGCCGATATCTTTGCTGCGCTTTTATATCCTCCATATTTTTATCGTCCCTGTTACGGTTTTGCTGGTTTCGTTTTTGCATTTTTACCGAATTCGCCAAGACAAGGAGGTATTGCCTTACCTGTGAAAGATTTGGTTCCCACTTCGCCGTTTTTGTTTCGAATCATCAAAAGAGCCATGATGCTGCTTGTGGGCGTATTGCTTTTATTGGCAGCCGTCGTTCCGGCACCCCTTCAGGATCCCGGAAATCTTGAAAAATCACCCAACCCTGTCAAGGCGGCCTGGTTTTTTCTCTGGATACAGGAGTTGGTGAGCTATTCGACAAGGATGATTTATATCGTCATACTGGTGGGGGCCTGTTTTTTTCTACTGCCGTATCTGCCGGGAATTTCCAGAGCCGAACACGCCAAATGGCTGCCCAAAGATCAGCAATGGGTCAATATCGTTACCGTGCTCACTTTTCTGGGCATATTGATACTTACCATCATCGCCATGTTTTTCCGGGGGGCAAATTGGGTCTTCGTATCTTTGTGGTAGTCATTTTGTTAGGGCTTATCTGGCTGGCGGGCCCTCATTTTTATAAAGGCCATACAGGCTGTGTTCAATGCCACACCCCGCATTTTGAAACAGACGGCACCTGCATCGATTGTCACCGTGGAGACCCCCGGAGCCGGCGATTGAACATCGCCCATTATCGACTGATTGAGGGGAAATATGACTGCTTTACGCTTCCGGAAAATTCCGATGTAAAAGAGGGGCGCAGGATGATCGATATATCCGGTTGCCGGCGGTGCCACAAGACCGGAAATCGAGGCAACCGTCTGGCCACGGACCTGGATGCGTCTTTGGATAAAACACTGCCCCGGGATCTGGCCCATGCCGTTAAATATCCGGCAGTATTTATGCCTAACTTTTATTTCAACGAACCGGAAATTGCCCGACTGGTGAACGCAATCCATTGGTCAAGCGCCGTCTGGGGGCCGGAATCCGGTGAAACGCCCAAAATCGTTTACTTTGAAAAGAACACGGAGGACAGCCGTAATACGTTCAATAAACATTGCGGTTCATGCCATCGGGTGTTAACGCAACAATTCGGCGGCTTGGGGCACGGCAACATCGGCCCCAATCTATCAGGAATTTTCAGCCGGTTCTATTTTAAAAACTTTAAAGACGGCAAATCCTGGGATGCCAGCAGACTTAAGCAGTGGCTGAATGATCCCCGTGATATCAGGGCTAACGCGCAAATGCTGCCCGTTGAACTTACAGAAGATGAATTGAGACATCTGATACAGATCCTGGGCTCATAAGGCGTTAAAATGGCCGATTTCATTTGGATGGTATACAAAACAGCAGCGACGATTTTCGAGCGCGGAAGGAAACAGCCATGTTGGAATGCTGTTGATGGCTTGTAAATAAGTCCTTGACAAGCATGGGTGATTGGAACTATTTTTTGATCCATAACGCTTCAACATAAGGCGGAAAGGAGGTGATGGTTGCCCGTCATTTGAATTATTTTAATCTGTTACCCAACTCTTTTTGTTACCCAACTCTTTATAAGATCAGGAGGTTTTAACATGAGAAAATCAGTAGTTTTTGCAGTTGTTCTGGCCTTTGTGCTGGGGTCGGTGGGTTATGCTATGGCCGCCGGCAATATGATGCAAACAAAAGAAAAAGAGATCCACGCCGGATTTGTCAAAATGATTCCCAAGGATCATTTGATCGATGTATACAAGCTTCATGAAGTCTGGCAAAAGGCCATGAAAGATCCCGCCTATCGTGCGAAGATCTATATGATCGATGTGCGCACCGATACCGAGTTCAATCTGTTTCATATTGAAGGCACCGATCATATTCAAGCCGGGCATATGTATGTTATCCCCAAGAAAATCAGCGATCCCAATACGCCGATCTATATCTGGTGCCGGACCAATCACCGGGCCAAATATGTCGGTGGGTTCCTTTATAAATATGGATTCAAAAATGTATATGTTGTGAGCTCCAAAGGCGATAATAAAGGCGGCGTGGTCGGCTGGGCCCAAGCGGGCTTTCCCTTTGTCAACCAGCTTGCCGGAACTTTCGTTATCAAGGAATACCGTCCGCATCCTTCCAAAGCGGAAATGGATTACCGTGTAAGAATGTGGCATCCTTATTGATTGATAAACAAATTAATGGGTAACCGACATCATCAAGGGAAAAGAAGCCATTCTTTTCCCTTGATGACTCATTGTTTTGTCTCATCATATTCCTTCAAAATTAAATACTCGCCAGCGCTTCAGCACCCTAAAAAAAATTTTAAAAAGCGGTTGACATAAGACAATTCGTAATATATATTCCAATATAAGAATATAAGGAGCGTCCATGAAAACTTTTGTAAAGGTTATGAAAGCCCTTTCCGATCCCAATAGGGTGAAAATTATAAAGCTGTTGCAACAAAAGATGATGTGCGTTTGCGAGCTTCGGGCCGCCTTGAACATTGCACAGCCGAGTGTCTCCAAGCATCTGAAAATACTCGAAGAGGCCGGACTGGTCGATTCTTATAAAGATGGCCTGTGGGTAAACTATTATCTTGCGGACGGCCGGCAAAGTCCCTATGCCGCCAGCCTGATGGGGAACATAAAACACTGGCTGAACGATGATCCCGAAGTGGCTGATCTTATAAAAAAAGCACCGTCTTTAAATCGAGAAGAAATATGTAAGACATAATTTTTTTTAATCTTTATATATAGCTATATTTTCATATAAATATTTACTATTAACTTAAAAAACGCCTGAATTTGTTTCAGGCGAACGCCCTATTGATAAGGAGAATGGAAAATGGGTAACGCGACCCTGACCCAAAAAGCACCGACAACGGTGAAAGAATCTGAAAGCATTGAAAAAGAAGTCGAACCGAGTCTCATCGACTGGAAAACCATTTGGAAACCGCTGAGCGTAATCGTTGGCGTCTTTATTATCTTTTTCTGGCTTCCCGTGGGTAACAGCCGCTTTAACGGGGCCGTGATCGAGTCGCTGGCCCTTGCCAAGTGGTATGCCCAGGAGCACGTGATCCTCTGCCTGGTGCCGGCCTTTTTTATTGCCGGTGCCATTGCCTGTTTCATTTCCCAGGCCGCAGTCATGAAATACCTGGGTGCCGGCGCCAAAAAGGTCTTGGCCTATGGTGTTGCATCCGTATCCGGGTCCATCCTGGCGGTCTGCTCCTGTACGGTCTTACCTCTCTTTGCAAGCATCTGGAAGCGGGGCGCGGGACTCGGACCGGCCATTGCCTTTCTCTATTCCGGTCCGGCCATCAATATTCTGGCAATTGTGCTGACCGCCCGGGTGCTTGGGCTTCCCATCGGCATCGCACGAGCCGTGGGTGCAATATCCTTCAGTATCATCATCGGTCTGATCATGCATTTTCTTTTCCGAAAAGAAGAACAAGCCAAAGCCCAGATCGCTTTGCATATGCCAGAACCGGACGTCGAACGTCCCCTGTGGCAAAATGTCATCTATTTTGCCGTCATGGTGTTTATTCTGATTTCGGCCACCTGGGGTAAATCCGCCGAGCCTGCAGGCCTATGGCATGCCATTTACAGTTTCAAGTGGATGATGACCGGTTTTTTTGCGATGATCCTGGGCGCACTTCTCGTCATCTGGTTCAAGGTTAAAGCCTATAAGGTCGCTTTGGCCGGCGCATCTGTTCTGGTTCTGGCGCTTCTTTTCCCGCACGAGCCGCTCATCGCTTTTTCAACAGGGATCATCGGCCTGGTATGGATGATCACCACCACCCGTGGAGAGACCGAAAACTGGTTTCTGTCGTCCTGGGATTTTACCAAACAGATCATGCCGCTGCTATTTGCGGGCGTGCTGGTCGCCGGTCTTCTGTTGGGCCGGCCCGGATCAGAAGGTCTTATTTCGTCGAAATGGGTGAGCAGCCTGGTGGGTGGAAACTCGATATGGGCAAACTTATTTGCCTCTGTTTCCGGTGCCTTCATGTATTTTGCCACACTTACGGAAGTACCGATATTGCAAGGTCTCCTCGGCTCAGGCATGGGCCAGGGACCGGCACTGGCACTGCTTCTTGCCGGTCCGGCCCTGAGTCTGCCGAATATGCTGGTGATTCGAAGTGTGATGGGGACCAAAAAAACGGTTGCTTACGTTACCCTGGTTGTCATCATGGCCACCATCAGCGGGATGCTCTTCGGACATTTTTATGCATAGTTTCGGACAATGTGAATTAATTCATCACCGCAAAGCTTGCAGAGATCGCAAAGGAAATAATGATTTCCCTTTCTGTTGAGAGGATAGAAGAGAAAAAATCTACGGCCTTTAAAAATCGCAAAAAAGGAAACCATCATGGAAGAAGACAAGATCACGCGAATCAATGTCGGCGGACAAGCGACAGGAATCATCGGTTTGAAACCAATTTTAGAAGAAGTCTCCGAAGAATTTAAAGCAAGAACCGACGATGAAATCAAGGCCGAACTGTTAAACCGATTGTCCCGAAAAAATTACATCAGCAATAGAACCAGAGATGTTTACAGCCATGCATTTTTAAAAGAGTACAAAAAATTCGTCGGAGAGCCTTTTGAAGACACCGAAGCCGTCGGACTGGAGATTAAAGTTTTGGGAGTGGGATGTCCCCGCTGTGAAAAGCTCGAGCAGGATCTCATGGCAATGATGGCCGAACTCAACATTGCCGCCGGACTCGAACATGTCCGGGATCCAATAGAGATTGCAAATTACGGCGTCATGGGATCTCCGGCATTGATCATCAACGGGGAAGTAAAAGCAGTGGGCTCCGTCCCGCCCAAAAACAAACTCAAAGAATGGTTACTGGCGGCAGCAAAACGTTAAACAGGATAAGTTCTAAAAAATAGACAAACAACTCAATAACAATACCATTTAACTAATTGATAAAACCGGAAAGGAGAAAAACATGGATATTAAAGTCTTGGGCCCCGGGTGCCCGAAGTGCAAGCAGACCGAAAAGAATGTAAAGGACGCCGTTTCTGAAACCGGCGTAAGCGCAACAGTTGAGAAAGTAACCGATGTCATGGAGATTGCCGGTTACGGTGTTTTCGGCACCCCCTCTGTGGTCATTGACGGTGAAGTGAAAAGCGTCGGCAAGATTCCAAGCAAAGACGAAATCAAAACCTGGATCGAAAAATAAAAAACGAGATAAAATCGGAGTCAAAAAAAATGGCGAAAGAATGCTGTGCACCCGGAGGAAATATCATGATCCTTGCCTGCTCGGGCGGATCGAATGTCGGCCAACTGAGTAACCAGGCGGCCGTTGAACTGACCCAGGAAGGATTTGGAAGGATGTTTTGTCTGGCGGGTATCGGCGGTCATTTGGGCGGGTTTGTTCGATCTGCCAAAGATGTTCCTGCCATGGTGGCCATCGATGGCTGTGAGGTGGGCTGTGCCAAAGCGATTTTAGAGCATGCGGAAATCCCGACAAAAAACTACCTGGTACTGACGGATCTGGGGATTGAAAAAAACAAAGATTTTAATTTGAAAGAAGAGGATATCCAGAAAGTCAAAGCGGCAATCAAGTCTGTTTGTGAGTAAGAAACCTAAAATATAATTGCTGCAAACAATCCCGGCTCATGCCGTGGATAAGGAGCTCATTCTGTGAAAACACGACAATTGAGAATTTGTCTTCCATTTTTGACGGGTTTGTTTTTACTCATATTGATGTCAGGAAATGTCCGGGCAGATGAATTCAAAGACCTGCCGGTCAAAGGGATGATTACCATGATTGATCTCGGAGCCAAAAAGTGTATTCCGTGTAAAATGATGGCGCCGATCATGGAGAAAATGGAAAAAGTGTACAAAGGGAAAGCGGTCATCGCTTTTATAGATGTTTGGGAGCATCGAGAACCCGTCAATCGCTTCGGTATTCGGGCAATTCCCACGCAGATTTTTTTCGATAAAAACGGGGAAGAGGTATACCGGCACGTTGGGTTTTTAGCTGAAAAAGAAATTGTCTCACAATTAACAAAAATGGGGGTCGAGTAGATCACTGACATAGGTTTTTAAATCAAAGCCGAAACTCACAAACAGCTTGTAAAATCAAAGTTAAGTTAATTGAAAGGGAGACTTAAATGAAAGAATTGGAGATCGAATGGAAACATCTGGATGTCGATGGCAAGACCTGTGACCGGTGCGCCGGAACCGGAGACGAAATCCATCAGTTCATCAATCGTCTGCACGAAGAGTGTGCTTTAAAGGACGTCCATATCACATTAAAGGAAATCAAACTCACAGAAAAGGAGATTGAAGAATCAAACCGTATTTTAATAAATGGAATCCCGCTTGAAGATATCCTTCCTGAAACGACGGTTTCTCAGAATGTTTGTTCTTCCTGCAGTGATCTGATCGGAAGTTCGACCTGCTGTCGGACGATCATCCACACAGGAAAAGAATATGAAACAATACCACAGCGATTGATTCGTGAAGCAGTCTGCAAAATCGCCCAGTGCTGCTGAAATGCTCGAGACGTTATTTCTGGATATAAACAACTGGATGTTGAGCGGTTCATATATCGCGGCGTTGGGATGTTTTCTCTGGGGAATGATCAGTGTGCTGTTCAGCCCGTGCCATCTGGCATCGATTCCGCTGATCATTGCCTATGTGGGCGGCCAACACCTGGCATTGAGCCCCAAACAGGCGAGTACATATGCGGTCCTATTTACGCTGGGGCTGTTTATCACCATTGCGGTCATCGGCATTGTTTGCGCATTGCTGGGCCGGATGCTCGGCGACGTGGGGAATTACTGGCAAATTCTCATCGGCCTGGTGCTGGTCTGGGTGGCCTTGGGTATGCTGGGCGTTGAGAAATGCGCTATGACCGGAAGCCTGCTGTATCGTCTGAATTTAAAAGGGCTGTTCGGGGCGTTTGCACTGGGTCTGGCATACGGAGTTCTTTCCGGTTCCTGTACCTTCGGATTTATTGCCCCGATTCTGGCGATTATTACGATCCAGCAAAAACTGGCAGCCGGAATTCTGTTTATTGTGCTGTTTGCTGTCGGTCACTGCCTGCCGATCGTGATCGCCGGGAGTTCTACTGCCGTCGTCAGACGCCTGATTGAAAACAGAACATGGCAGGGAACGGGTGCCTATTTTCGCAAAGGTGCCGGTGTAATAATCGGACTACTGGGTGTTTATTTCATATTGAATCCGTTTGTTATCGTGTAAAAAATTGTCGCTGACAAGGAGGTTGCAATGTCTGAAATCAAACGATTGTCGTTCTTAGACCGCTTTCTGACGTTATGGATCTTTCTGGCCATGTTCGTCGGCGTCATAAGCGGTTATCTGTTTCCGGGCATTCAGAAGGTCATCAATTTTTTCCAGGTGGGTACCACCAACATCCCCATTGCCATCGGATTGATCCTGATGATGTATCCGCCGCTGGCCAAGGTCAAATACGAGCAGTTGGGCCAGGTTTTTCGCAACTTTAAGGTTCTGTTGCTGTCATTGGTTCAAAACTGGATTATCGGTCCCATCTTGATGTTTTTGCTGGCCATCACCTTTTTATCAGGGCATCAGGAATATATGGTGGGATTGATCATGATCGGCCTGGCGCGCTGCATTGCCATGGTGATCGTCTGGAACGATCTGGCATCCGGCGATGCCGAATACTGCGCAGGGCTTGTGGCGTTTAACTCCATCTTCCAGGTGCTCTTCTTTTCCGTTTACGCATATATTTTCATAACCGTTCTTCCGAAGTGGATCGGCCTTCAGGGAATGGTTGTAAAAATCTCCATCGGACAGATTGCCGAAAGTGTTTTTATTTATCTGGGCATCCCATTTATCGCCGGTATCATCTCTCGGGTGATCGGCCTGAAGACAAAGGGCAAAGAATGGTATGAAACAAAGTTCATCCCCAGGATCAGCCCGATTACCCTGATCGCACTGTTGTTTACCATTCTGGTGATGTTTTCCTTAAAGGGAGAATATATCGTCCAACTGCCGCTGGATGTCAT
>CAZQAF010000096.1:0-9587 GCA_964591175.1 uncultured Desulfobacteraceae bacterium
ATCAGTTTGCCGATGGCCATCTTTTGCGGGCATTTTTGCTCGGCCGCCGAATAGTCCAGATCGGTCAATTTCAGCCGGATATTATCAGGAATTGTCTTAAATCGAACAGCGGCGTAATCGTATTCACCGTAACTTCGATAATACATAAGATACCGCATCACGTCACCGATGGGCACATCCGGTTCAACAGCGGATTCACAAATAGCCGTACAGCCGGCGCAATAATCCGAATGGGTTTTTCGGGCATAGCGATGCAGCCATCCCATATCCCCCCGGGAGAGATCGGTCCGGTTCAACGCCGCGGCGACATTGGCCTTAAGGATTGTCATGTTCGGCATTTGCGAACAAATACTGGCGATATCCGGATTTTGCCACACCGCCATTAACTTGGCCTGGGCGTCGGTGAATCCTTTGCGCAAAAACCGGCCGGCCATTTGAAGCTCGAAATCCGTGTCCGTCCTGACCGATCCGCCGCCCTGGGTTTTCATGGCGGTCAAACCGATACCCGCTTTCCTGCAGGCATCGACGGCTCGCTTCATGGGGTCGGTATGCATCAGGCGAAAGTTGTAGGCCATCATAATGCCGTCGATCCAGCCAAGCTTTGCAGCCGCCAGCATGCATTCTTCCATATTGCTGTGGGTACTGAATCCGAAAAAACGGATTTTCCCAGCTTTCTTGGCTTTTTCCGCCCAGATTCTGGTGTTTTCATTCAGTTCATCGATGCCGTAGATGCCGTGAACAAAATAAAGATCGATATAGCCGGTATGCATTCTTTCAAGGGATCGATCAAGGAGCCGGGTCATGCCTTTTGGGTCCCTGGCGTCGGATTTGGTCACCAGGAAAATCTTATTTCGATCTTCGGGATATTTATCAAAATATTTTCCGATGCCCCTTTCGCTGCCGTGTTGATAGCAGTCCGCGGTATCCCAGTAGGTCACGCCCCATTTTACGGCCTGTTTCATCATGATCTGGTTGGAAGCAATGTCGAACATACCGCCCATTGATAGGATGGAAACCGTTGCGCCGGTTTTCCCGAAAGGTCGCACCGGTACGGTTTCGGGTCCCTGGGCGGCTTCGGCCAAAGGATTAAAAGCCGAAAATACCGACCCCACGCCGGCTGCGCCGGCGGCTTTCAGAAAGTCTCTTCGTGATGGATTGTGTTTTTTTGTCAACATACAGAGCACTCCTTATTTAAGATAGGCGCGTTGATCTTGATTGTTAAAGCAATAATCTTCCCGATCATCGTCATGATTTCAGAATCAATGCATGCTCGGGATTTCTTGATTCGTTGTCCGCCGTCACCCGGATCGCGCGCTTTCCCGGAACCGGGCACTCGTGTTCGCAAACACCGCAGCCGATGCATCGTTTTGGATCGACATGGGGCTGTTGAAGCCGAACCTGAATGACGACGCGGCTTCCGGGTTTGGGCAACGGGTCAAAGGGAAGTCCTTCGGCAACCCGCAGCCCCCTTTCCCAGTTGCCGACGATCCGCCGCGGCCGATGATCGGCTGACGGCTGAACCACGGCAAAATAGTCGCCGGTGGCCAGTTGATTCATGCCGGGACCGGTGCCTTGAAACTCGATATATAAGGCATCGGCTTTGGCCACGGTCAGCTTGGTACCCGTATCGATGGTGTTGAAAACCTCACGGGTTTGGATGGCTTTGGGACTCACCGGGCAATTTTCCTGACAAACGATACAGGGTCTGTCCATGGCCCAGGCCAAACAGCGGCCCCGGTCGACAAAGGCGGTTCCGATTTTAATGGGCCCGCGATCGGCAAAACGGTTTCTTCCCAGCCGTTCATCCAGGGTAATGGGCCGTATCGCGGCCGTGGGACAAAGATTTCCGCAGGCAATGCAATTGAACTGACACCCGCTGGTACCGATTCGAAAATTGAGCACCGGGGACCACAATCCTTCGAGGCCGCCCTGAAGCCCGGCCGGGTGGATGACATTGGTGGGACAAATGCGCATGCACTGGCCGCATTTGATGCACCGGGAAAGAAAGGCTTTTTCCGGCAGGGCGCCGGGAGGGCGCACCAAATCGGGATCCCAGTTTTTCCCCAAATGACCGCTGATCCGCAGCATGGGAACGGCGGCGGCGCCGGATACCGCCGAAGCGATAAATTGTCTGCGGGACAGATCCGGTCCGGGCATTTCACCCGAAGCGGAAGCAGCGGTCTGATAGGTCAATAAATGGTGACGGCAGTCGTTCAGGCAGTTCATGCACAGGACGCATTCGTTGATCCGGATTTGGGACGTGGGCGAGCATGCGCCTTCGCAATTCTTTTCACAAAGACCGCACGCGACACATTCATCTTTTGTTTTGCCCACCCGCCAGACGGCAAAGCGGCTCAATATACCGAACAGTGCGCCGGCCGGGCAGATGAAACGGCAGTAAAATCGCGGCACCGACAGATTCAGCAGTACAGCCGCCAGAAATACGGCCGCAATCAAAAAGGTCCCGTCGTAGGCCCGCGAGGCGGTTGAGACCGATACAAGAGACGGGCCCACAAGGGGCAGGATAACAAGGTTTATGGATCGATATAGTAGCGCAATGGGATCCAGCAATCCGATTTGAAGGGATGCCGCCGAGGGTTGGGCGCCGTTAAAGACGGCGCTGAGCAGCAGCCAGACGGCAATGACGACCAAAAACATGATACCTGCTTTTTTGGGCTTCGCCGATGTCCGGCGCACGGCTTTGAAAATCATCCATGCCAGCGCGGTCAGCATCAGTATCCCGAAAAGCAATCCATGGGTGCCGGGTAAACGAATCAGATCGACGAGCACTTCCAGCGCCGACATCGTGAGCAGAAAAATCAAAATCCAGTATTTGACGGATTGTCCGGAGTGGTATTGATTGAGGCTTATTTTTACGGCGGTCTCTCTGTTTCGCCTGGCCAGAAACCCCACAAACTGATGAAGGGCGCCAAAGGGGCATAACCAGCCACAAAAAAATCTTCCCAAAAGTATGGTCAGGACGATGGTGGCCAGTCCCCATAAAAGTCCGGCATATACGGTCCGGGTGGTCAGCAGGGTCCCCAGCCCCACCAGCGGATCCAGTTGAATCAACCAGTTTACCGGCCAGCCGCGCAATTGCCACCATTGTCCGCCAAGGGTGGTGACCATACAAAACCAGATAAACAGGACAAAAAAGAACACCTGGCAGATTCGTCGGGTGGTTGTGATGTTCATAATTATATTTAAATCGATGCCATAACAGGATTCAGCTTCTCATAGTCCGCGGTTCCGATGCCGGCGGCCTGGGCTTTCCCAATGTACGGCAGTTTGTCCAAAGATCTTCCCAGCAAAGATGCGCCGAAGGCATCCGCGGCGACCTGGTCCGTGCCGGCGATCATGGTATTGGTATGTTTAAGGTCCGACAGAGAACCGCCGGTGGGACCATTGGTCATCATGGCCGTGGTTGCATCCAGTATCACCAGGGACGGCTTTACCATCATCGCCAGTTCCGTGATGATGCCGTTTATATCCTGGTGAAAGATGTTGCGGCGTCCCCCCAGAAGACCATACCAGTTTTTCATGGTCATGGATGCGCCGCTTCGATGGTGATCTTTAAGGGGCGCCATCCCGATCACTTTGTCGATATCCGTAAAGGGCTTGTAAAGCACCGGCCAATTTCGAATCAATGCGGCGCCCTTGACCGTCATGGGACGAAACAGGTCATCGCGCGGCAACACCACCCGGGCGCCGGCTTTGCGGGCGGCATCGGCAATGCCGGTCAGGGTAAAACAGGCGGCCGGATCATTGATGGGGTTATCCGTCACCACGACGGATGCGGCACCGGCGAGAAAACAAAGCCGTGTCATTTCGGTGATGATCGCAGGATGCGTGGTTGCCGACAGCATGGCCGGAGATGCAAAAGCGGCATTGACTTTCAGCAGAACCCGATCCCCTTTTTTGACAAAGGTTTCAATACCGCCCATCGATTTTAACGCCATCCCCAGGGTGGCCGCCCTGTCCGCTCCCCGGACAATGCTCATTTTCTGCCGCGGAAGGTCCATGGAAAAATCCTTCAGAGTCAGGTTCGACGGCTGAGGCGCCGATGATAAAGGACCTTTGGGATCGTGAAACCAGAAACCCGCGGCACCGGCGGCAGCGATGCAAATGCCGGCTTTGGCCAGTCGATCCAGAAATTGACGCCGGTTTACGCCATTTCGGTTCGGATCAGGATCCATTATCCGCCTCCTTTATTCGATCATATAACCGGCCGGCCAGCATTTTCGCCTCTTGAACGGTTGCCGCTTCCCGAATGCCGGCCAAATACGAACCACGGGAAAAAATGATTTCATAGGTATCTAAAATTTTTATTATTCGCGCACCCTTTATCGGCACTTGTTCTTCGATATTTTGCCCGCCGTAGGTCAACAAAAACGCCGTGTAAGCCGATGCCAGTTTTTCGGCTTCCGCAGGAGTGCTGCGATGGGAGAGATAGGCCGTGAGACGCTGACCGCTTAATTCGTATTCGGCGGAGTATATTTTGTCGAAACCCTCATAACCAAATGCATTGGCGGCGATTAAGACGATACTGTTTTTAACCAAATTTTGTTTCGGAAACAGCGCCGTTTCATCCACGGCGGCCCTTTCTGCAGGGGTATTGTGAATGAAGGTCTCGGCCAGCAATTTTACGGGCTGCGGCACTTTTTCGGATGCTTTGGATGCGATGATCTCCGCATAATAGCGGCCGTGGGTCAGAAAAAGGGCGTTGGGCGTCCGGTAGGCGTTTCGCGTCAAATCGAGCGGTACGGCATCCTCCCGGCGCTGGGCGCTGAACACGGAAAAAGCGTTTTGACTGTTGCCCATGTCATATACAAAGGCCTCCATCCACAGATCGGCGCTGCGCTCATCTTTGAAGCGCTGGCTCACCAAACGGGTAAAGCCGGCGGACAAATAGAGTTCCGCTTTACCGTCTATTTTATCGGAAAGCGTTCGGGCATCAAATATTTCCGTTGATGTGAGCGGCTGTATGCCGTCCGGCAACGGGGCAAAGTATGCGTTGGGAGACCATTGCGCAGATGCTTTGTTCTGATCCGGCCCCGGCAAAAACGCATTTTTTGGCAAAATTCCGGCGTTAAAGCGGAATTGGGTGATAAACATACCCGCCCCGATCACCAGGAGAACGGATAAAATAATCATACTCAAAACCGTTTGCCGCCGGCTGCTGTTTTTTTGCTCATGAATCATTGAATCATCGATCTTTGACAAGAAATCATCTCAAAAAAGTCTTTTCGGCCGATATCGGCGTTGAGCCCTCGTCTCAAGTCCTCGACATACTTGAGTATGCCTGCGGGTTGATCCTCGGCCTCGCCTTGATCTCAGCCGAAAATCCTAATTTTGAGAAGACTTCTAAAAAATTTATGGGCTCCGTTTACATCGTTTACGCCAAAAGATGCGTTGCCTCTCGCATCATCCGGCCGATGGGCAGGTTTCGCGGGCACGATTGTTCCGCCTTTTTGAAGTCCAATTGCGCTAAAAGCGCCCGTGTCTGCACGGGCAGCGTTTCGAAAGCGGATCGCGCCAGCGTTAAATCCTGGTAAGAATGAATATACATGAGACAGCGCATGATGTCGTTGATCGGCATTGATTTGCCGAGTGCTTGTGAACAGAGACGGCCGCATCCGGCGCAATAGTCGCTGTAGGTTTCATCGGCGTATTGGGCCAGCAAGGCGCGATCGGACCGTGAAAGCCGGGGATGATCCGCTGCCGCCGCTGCGTTGGTCGCCATAATGGTGAGGTTGGGCATCTGGGAGCAGATGCTGGCGATACGTTTGTCTTCCCAAACCGCCATGAGCTTTGCCTGGTGGTCGGTAAAGCCTTTTTGCATAAAGCGGCCCGCCATTTTTATTTCGAACTCGGAATCGCTCTTGATCGGACCGCCGCCCTGGGTTTTCATGGCCGTAAGACCGATGCCGGCCCCATAGCAGGCGTCAACGGCCGCTTTCATTCGCGGTTCATGCATCAGGCGGAAGTTGTAGCTGAACATGATGCCGTCGATCCACGGCAGCCGGGCCGCGCCTTCGAGGCAGTCTTCCATGTTGGCATGCGTGCTGAAACCGAACAATCTCAACTTGCCGGCCTTTTTCATGGCCCGGGACCAGGATTCGAGACCGGGATCCATCTCATCGACAGCGCTGATGCCGTGCACGAAAAGCAGGTCGATGTAATCGGTATGCAGCCGCTTCAGGCACGCTTCAAGCCGGGGCGTAAAATCGGTGCCCCTTCTCAGCGAAAGCTTGCTCACCAGAAACACGCGTTTACGGGTTTCGGGATTTCTGGCGAACCAGCGGCCGATGCCCTCTTCGCTGCGGCCGCCGCCGTATCCTTCGGCGGTGTCCCAATAGTCGATCCCCCACTCCAGCGCCTTGGCCAGCATCAACCGGTTGTTTAAAATATCAAACATCCCGCCCAGCGACAGTGTGGAGACCGATATGCCCGACCGGCCGAAGGGTCTGCGGGGCATCGGCCCTTGGGGAAGGGCGATCCGGGCCGCAGCCCGTCCGGGCCGCCCGACGGCGCCGCCCACCGCAACCCCCAATCCCATGACCGCGGCTTTTTTCAGAAAGTCGCGGCGACCGGGTTTATCATTTTTATTTTCATCAAAAGACATGATTCATACCTCCCTGGATACCGCGCTAATCGGTGTTGGCGGTCGGGTTCGGCCGGCGACCTGTGTCGAGGTCGAAAACCGGCCGGAATTTGTATCGATTCATGATCACATCCTCGGGAACCTTCAGGCTGGTCTCCCCGTTTTCTATCCAGAAGCGAAGCTCAGCGCTGACGTTAAGCCCCTGGTCCTGCGCGCGTTCAAGCTCATCCCGGGTTTTCCCGTAATAGTCTTTTGCTTTTCTTCCGTGATAGGCCCGCCTGGCATCGTACCACATCTGTGCACTGTCATAAGGCAGCGCCACGAAAACCCAATATTCCGTGCGATCCGATGAAACAGCCTCAAGATAAAGCGAATATTCGATTTTCTTTCCTTCAGCACGGGCGGCTTCGAGACGTTCCAGCTCCATATCCTCGATCAACCATGTGGTGGTGCCGCCAAGGGTCTTGGCGAACTTGCGAACCGGTCCGAAAACATAACCCGGGTTTTTTTCACGGGCAATGAAGTACCCGTTTAAAAACCAATCCGGAGGAACATAAATCTGAAGCCCGTTTTTCTGCCTGAAATCCCGGGAAGACGCCGCTGATATAACCGGCGCCGACATCACCAGGCTTGTCGCCATGACCATGGATATCACCAGACACCATCGTTTCAGTTTCATCGCATTGCTTTCTTTTAAAAGTTTGGCTGTTGAATTCAGGGCTTGCAGAGGATCCATCGCCGGCCCCTGCAAACCGGCGAAGGAATGATTCTAAAACAGCTTCCGTGTTCACATGACATATGAGAAAGTTGCAGCGTTTTCAATGGTCGCCCGATGTTACTTTGTACCGCTGAATTTTTCAACTTTTTTGTTGATCCAAACCCATAAGTATTCTGACAAGTTATTGATTATATTAATTTTAATTTTTCTGCGCAATGTTATTTCATCTCTTGTTCTTATTGACTTAGACAAATAGATGGTAATTCTTCTATAAAAGCGAATATCTGAATCTTGCATGAAAGTTAATAAAAATCTTTATGGTAAAGGGGAAAAAATGATGAAAGCCGTTCAATTTAAAAAAACAGGATCATGGGATGAGTTGAAATACACCGAGGTTGAGACTCCCATGCCGGGGCCTTCGCAGGTCCGCGTAAAAACAGCGGCAATATCCGTTAATTTTGCCGATATCATGCTGCGCAAAGGCTCCTACCTCGAAAACCCCCCACTTCCGGCCACACCGGGTCTGGAATGTAGCGGAACCATCGATGCCGTCGGAAAAAATGTCAAAGGGCTGAACGCCGGCCAGCGCGTCATTGTTTTTGGACCGAACTGTTATGCCGAATACGTTCTTGGCGAAAGCGCTCAGGTGGTGCCGGTGCCCGACGGCATTGATTTGGACGACGCAGCCGCCCTGACGGTAAACTATTTGACCGCCTACCATATGCTGCACACCATGGCAGGTATACAAAAAGGGCAGACGGCGCTGGTTTATGCGGCCGCCGGCGGGGTGGGGACCGCCGTTATTCAACTATCCAAACCCGGCGGTTTTACCGTCATCGGATTGACCAGCACCAACGAAAAATCAGACTTCGCCCAAAGTCAGGGGGCCGATTACATCATCAACTACAGGCGGGATGATGTCGCCTCCCGGGTGAAGGAAATTACAAAGGATATCGGCGTGGATCTGATCTTGAATTCCGTGGCGGGGAATACATTTGCCAGGGATTTTGAGGTTCTCTCGCCCCTGGGCCAGATCATCTGGTTCGGCTTTGCCGCCGGCGCTCCGGAGAAGACCTTGACGGAACTGCTGCAAAACGGGTTCAGAAAGAGTATCGGCATCAGGACTTTTGTCATCTACAGCATCGCTCAAATGCATCCGGACAAGATGAGACAATCCTACGACGTACTTTTCCAATACCTGAAGCAGGGCATTGTCAAACCGCATATTCATGAACGGATTCCCCTGGAAGATGCGTCCCGGGCCCACCGGATGCTCGAGTCGGGAGCTGTAACCGGAAAGCTGATCCTAAAGCCATAGCCGATTGGGATGGAAAATTCTGCGGATGCAACCCGTTGTAATCCGACACGATGACAACCGGCGATGATGCTTTATTCAATTGCTTCTTTGGGAACAATCACCAGGGTCCGGCGGTTTTGCCCGCGGACAATATCGATGTTCACCGGTTGTCCGATGGGCCAGTCCGAAAGGAAACATAGGGATGGATTCGAAAGATTCAAGAATTTAGACGTTTGAATAATTAAGGTTTTACAACTGTGAATAAATGCACTTGCAGAGACGGCGAGTGAAAGGTAATATAATTTTTTATCGCTTTAAATGGTATGAACGATGTTCCCTTACAGGTCAATTCCATAAAAGGAGCCGTCATGAAACACTTGTTATCATGTGCAAAATACACGGCAAAATACCTGCCGATGTTGGTATTACCGCTTTTTTTCCTGTCTGCCTGCGCATCCCGCCCTTACATCAAGGTCAATTACCAACTGCCGGATAAAATACCAAGCAAGCCGGCAATAACAAAGATCCGGCTGAGTGTGGTGGACCGGCGGACCGACCCTGATCCGCTCAGCATCAGCGCCCGGGAAAAGCTGAATAATTTTCACAACAGTTATATGCTGATCCTGGCGCCCAACGGCAAAGACAAACCGGTCGAGGGGATTTACGATTTAAAAACCCTGTTCGAAACGGTTTTCCGAAAACGCCTGGATCAAATGGGAATCCGGGTGGTTGAATCCGCCTCTCCCCAAATTCCGAAACTGGAGGTCGCCCTGACCGACTTTCATCTCGATCTAAAAGATTACAAATGGCACTTTAAGATGGCCTATGCCACCACGTTGTCTCAAGACGGAAATGTCTTTGTAAAGCAAAAGTTCAGCGGAGAAACAGAACGGGTCGATGTTCCGGGTATGGACGACGCCGGCACCACAATCAGCCAGATTTATGCCGAATTGATCAATGAAATGGAT
>CAZQAF010000096.1:9687-12154 GCA_964591175.1 uncultured Desulfobacteraceae bacterium
CGACGCCGGCACCACAATCAGCCAGATTTATGCCGAATTGATCAATGAAATGGATATAGAAGCGCTGTTGAGTAAATTGCCTCAAAAGTAAGCGATTAAAAATACTACATTTTTAAATATCCGACCCCAGAGAGGTCGGCTTTGATTTAACCCCTGAAAGGGGCTGGTCTACCTAAAGCCGAACAAGTTAAAAGTGCCTAAAGTGATCTAAAGTGACTAAAGTGATGGAGTCGCTATGCTCCGGTATTTTTATATAATTGATAGAATTCCTAAACTTTAGCTCACTTCAAACTCTTTAAGCGGTTCTTTTGACAGAGCCATTGAACGCTGACCTGCCCCTTGGGGCCAGGGTTTCTGCGCTGAACTAAAGATTATGCGCTGCACCAGCGCGTTCGGGAGGGTGCTTTTCCATAAAACGATACCTGCCCGCCCATGCATTCATGGCAGGCGGCTTGGCGGAACGGCTTCGCCATTTCAATGGCTTAGCAGTAGGGGAAACCGCGGCTCCCGCAGGTTGTTTTGCGGGAACCTCGGAGAAGGCTATGGGCACTACTTCAATTTTCCCAGCAATACGCTGGCAATGGTATTCTTCTGGATCTCCTTGGTTCCCTCATAGATCTCCGTAATCTTGGCGTCGCGATAAAACCGCTCCACATCGTATTCGGCCATGTACCCGTAACCCCCCAGCAGTTGGATCGCCTCGTCGGCCACCTCCACAGCGGTTCGGGCGGCATACATCTTTGCCATGGATGTCAGCTTGGGATCGATGCGCCCCCGGTCAAAATTCCAGGCGGCCTTGTAAGTGACAAGACGCGCCAGTTCGATCTTGGTGGCCATGTCGGCCAGCTTGTGCTGGTTGATCTGGAACGATGCGATTTTCCGTCCGAATTGTTCACGCTGCTTCACATAGGCGACTGCGCGGTCGAAGGCGCCCTGAGCCGTTCCCAGGGCCTGTGCAGCGACCAGTATCCGACTTTCGTCGAAAAACTCCAGCACATGGTAGAACCCCCGGTTCTCCTCGCCCACGAGGTTGGACAGGGGCACCCGCACATCCTTGAAGTTGACCTCGGCCGTGTGGGTCAGGGTAATGCCCATCTTTTCCCCGATATCGGTGCTGGAAACGCCGGGTCGATCGGACTCCACCAGAATGACGCTCAGCCCCCGATGGGGAGGACTGACTTCCGGGTCCGTCCGGCAGAGGACATTGTAGAAACCCGTATACGGACCGCTGTTGGTGATAAAGGTCTTGGTGCCGTTGACGACCCATTCATCACCCTCCTTGACAGCCGTGGTTTCCACCGATGTAATATCCGATCCGTGGTCCGGTTCGGTGAACGCCCCGCAGGACAGCACCTCTCCCTCGGCGACCTTGGGCAGCCATTTTTGACGCTGTTCCTCACTGCCGAAGTGCAGAATGAGCTCGGAGGCAAAATCCGCGATGGCCACGCAAAGCCCTACCGTGGAATCCCCGCGGCACAGCTCCTCGCAGACCAGGATGTTTTCCATGACCCCCAGGCCCTGGCCGGAATATTCTTCGGGAAAGTGAATACCGATGAATCCCAGATCCGCCGCCTTCTTCCAGATGGCTTCCGGAAACGCATGCATTTTTAGCAAATCGTGGATCACGTCCTTTTTGAACTCTCCCTTGACGAAATCCCGGACGGCTTTTTGAATCTCCTGTTGTTCCTTTGTCAGCTCGAACTCCATTGAACCTCCTTTATAGTGTGTTTTTACCCTAACGCTGCATAAACAACATGGCAAAAGGGGGATGATTTATTCGAGTTTCAAACAAACATCATCGAAATACCCCCAATTTTGATTTCTAACCCATGGGTGAATTCAAAGGATGGGGTCAATTTGATGCCATGTTGTTTACCCTTCGGGAAAGCCGGAGGACTCCAGATCCTGCGTTGCCAAGGATTCGCAGTAGGTTTACTACGGCTTCACCCTTGGCGCTTTGACTCTGAAGCCCTCCGACTTTTGCAACGATAGGGTTTGCTTTCATCCCCATCGGGGAGTTCTTCTTCTATATATTCTCAAAAAGAGCGGATCAGACTTCGCTTTCAATTTCCGACTTCGCTCTCCGAGCTACGCCGGGACAAGACGACCCGACAAGATGGATAAACTTTTTTTGCCGGTTTCGGTCTTTCAAACAATTTGATGCTTAAGGAGTTTCAGGTATGATTAAATTTTTTCCTGGAAGCTGTTTGAGTGGATTAGGGATTGTTGTGAAAACCCTACTCAATTCTGTGCCAAGCGACAGCCTTATCTTAAACCGATGACCTTTATCAAAAAGATAAGACCGGGTTTTTCATTACAAACCCTTATCCGCGAGTTCTTTCAGAAAAAATTTAATCATACCTGAGACGCACCCATTGCGTATTTGCACACGGTGTAAAAAAAATTTATCCCTGGAGCGTCTGCTCGGAAAACATCCCGCCCTTCACTTTCATGGTTATCTTTCGTA
>CAZQAF010000097.1:0-12101 GCA_964591175.1 uncultured Desulfobacteraceae bacterium
TTAACGGCCCGCGGCGGGGTAACGTCTCATGCCGCTGTTGTGGCCTACCGGCTGGGAAAAACCTGTATTGTGGGATGTGGCAACCTAGTCTGCAACGAAAAGGGTAAAACCTGTCGATTTGACAACTTAGAGTTTAAATCCGGAGACTATTTAAGTATTGACGGCAGGGAAGGATCGGTTTATCAAAATTTAGTGAAGGTTAAAGAAACTTGATCAATGATGTATCGTTAATCTCAACGGAGAGTATTAACCCATGGAAATCGAAAAACGAAACGGATTGAAGCTCGGTGTGAACGGATTCGGCAGGATCGGCAAACTGACGCTCTGGCACCATGTGGGTCGGAAATATTTTAGTGAAATTATCGTAAATCTCGGTCGAACGGTGGGCACATCCCTTGAAGACATTGCGCATTATACGGAACGGGATTCAACCTATGGATTACTCCATGGATATTTGTACGGCGAAAAAGCAACGTCTTTGATCACAGATCTGGATGAAGAAACCGGCGCGATGACCATTGACGGCGTCAAGGTCCGCTTCTTGAGATCCTCCAGAAATCCGGCGGCATTAAACTGGAAAGAACATGGCGTCAAACTGGTGGTCGAAACAACGGGAAAATTTCTTGATCCGACACTATTGCCCGATCATCCGCAAGGCGCCGTGCGGGGCCATTTGGAGGCCGGCGCCGAGAAAGTCATTGTGTCGGCACCCTTTAAAATCAAGCATAAAGAAAAAACCATCCCGAACGATGCGATTACCACGGTGATGGGCATCAATGATAGTGTATTCGATGCTAGACGGCATAAAATCATTTCCAACGCATCCTGTACCACCACTTGTTTGGCGCATATGATAAAACCCCTTTTGAATGCGTTTGGTGCCAAAAAAATTCTATCGGCGTCCATGGCAACGGTTCATGCGGCAACAGGCTCGCAACAGGTGCTGGATCGGTTGCCAAAAACCGGAGCGGTTGACCTTCGGAAAAACCGGAGCATTATGAATAACATCATTTTAACCACCACCGGCGCCGCCAATGCGTTAAGACTGGTGATGCCGGAAATGGCGGAAATCGGATTTATCGCGGAATCGGTCAGAGTTCCCATTTCCAGCGGATCTCTCATCATACTGGTGCTGAATTTGCAGGAGGAGTTGTCCGGCGAACCCATCAGCCGGGAGCTGCTCAACGATATATATCGCCAGGCCGCATCCGACGACATCAAGGGATACCTTCATTATACCGATAAGCAAAACGTATCGGGTGATATTATCGGAATACCAAGGGCCGCCACCATCATCGAGGGACATGAAACCCACACCCGTACGGCCGAGCAGGCCATTGACCTGGAAACGGTGCCGGGACTGGAGAAAGAGATTTTAAATTCATTAAAGAATGTCATCATTAGAATTCCGATCACCCAGGCTGTTGTCTACGGCTGGTACGATAATGAACACGGAAGTTATGTCAATATGCTCGGCGACAGAACGGTCTCCATTGCCGAATTTATGTAGAAGTGGTTTCAAAACGTTCAATCGGGCTCAAGGTCTCCCGCTTAAGATCGGCGGGACCAGAACGCGGGACTGAAACGGCCAACCGCCCCGATTAAAAAAGATCGGGACAAGCATCCATATCGGGAATATTTCGAGGATTGGACGTCTCGGTCCAACACAGAGACTTGTCCGCCTTTGGCTGATTGAGCCCGGGGGGGGATTTTGAAACCATTTCTAACGTTGCTTATGAAGTGCGTCTATTCACAAATTGCTGAATGGATATTTTATACGGCGTGAACCCGTATTCACTTTCCCACCCCGGAAGTTATGCCGACCCGATAAAGATGTAGTATTTTCTCCTCTACTATTTTTCCCCATCCGGTTTTTAGAATCCTTTTGTTTCTTATCATTATGACGTCTATTCATTATCATTTTTCCTTGACAAAACATGGATGTGTAGGTACAAAACGTGCGTTTATCTTAATTTTTTCGACTTTAGACCGCATCATAAAATCATCAATCACGGCTTGACGGAGTCTTTATGAGCACATCGGATGATCCTGCAAAAAAAACGATAAAGGATGCCGCCCATGAGACGGCGGCACAGCCATCCACAGAGAGGAAAGTACAAAAACAGGATAAAGGGTCCGGAGGCACCATTATTCCGTTTTTTATTTTTGGGGTGTTCATCAGCCTTATTTTAGGATGGATCATTTTTCCGAAGCTTCTCTATTCAAAGAAAAAACAACCCATCGACTTTAACCATGCGTTTCATGTCACCCAAGTGGACAATGGATGTGAAAGCTGTCATTTCTTTCGCAAGGACGGGACCTTTTCAGGGGTACCGAAATTGGAACAGTGCATTGACTGTCATGAAGAGATTCAAGGCATCGATCCCAATGAAATAAAATTTGTCGAGGATTACGTCTCCAAAGATAGGCAAGTCCCGTGGCTGATATATTCCAAGCAGCCGAATTGCGTGTTTTTTTCCCATGCCGCTCATATCAAGGGTGCCGGTATGGATTGTGTAACCTGCCATGGTCATATCGGAGAATCCAAGAGTTTGAAGGTTTATGAACAGAACCGGATTACCGGATACAGTCGGGATATCTGGGGGGAAAATATTGCGGGTTTTAAAAAGAATCCCTGGGACCGGATGAAGATGGACGATTGCGCCGAATGCCACCAAAGAGACGCCGCCGGCATCGAAAAAACAGGTGTTAAATCGCCGACGCATCGTTACATTGATAATATTATCAATGTGTTTTCACCGTCATCCTTATCTATTGAAAGCGGCGACAGTGTTCAGACACATAGAGATGCATGTTTCGTATGCCATAAATAATCGCGTGTTTTTGAATTAACGATATATCTGTACATATATACTGATGCGAAGAGGGAGCGTAGATGAAGATTGGCAGAAGAGATTTCTTGTCGTTTGTAATTGGCGGGGCTGCAGGAACAGCCCTCTCACCGCTGCCATGGAAGTTGATGGATGATTCTTCGATATGGACCCAGATGTGGCCGTGGACGCCGGTCCCTGAAAACGGTGAAGCCAGTTACGTTAACTCAGTTTGTACCCTTTGTCCGGGTCGTTGCGGCATAACGGTTCGAAAAATAGACGACCGGGCCGTTAAAATTGAAGGCATGAAAAAGTACCCTGTCAATGACGGCGGCCTTTGCCTTCTCGGCCTCTCCGGCCTTCAGCTTCTTTACGGTCCCACACGAATTAAGGGCCCGCTGAAAAGATCGGGAAAAAGGGGCCAGGGAGAATGGGAGAGAATTTCCTGGAAAGAGGCCATATCAGAGATCGTGGAAAAGCTCGGTGAATTGAGGAAAAAGGGCCGGACACAGTCCGTGGGCGTCATATCGGGATCGGACCGCGGCACCGTACCGCGACTTTTTGATAGATTTTTAACGGCCTACGGCTCTCCCAATTTTTTTCGTATGGCGTCTGTTCGTGATTCTTATGAGCTGACATTGGATATCATGCAGGGTGTTCAGGCGTTGCCGGGTTTTGATTTTGAAAATGCCGATTTTATTTTGAGCTTTGGAAGCGACATCCTCGAGGGATGGGGATCGCCGGTTCGAATGATGAGAGCCAACAGCGCGTGGAAGAGCGCCGGTGTAAACGTCATTCAGATCGAGCCCCGGCTGTCGAACACCGCTGCCAAATCAGATAAATGGATTCCGATTAACCCCGGAACAGAAGCAGCGCTGGCCATGGGCCTTGCGCATGTTATCATTAAAGAAAGTTTATATGACAATGGTTTTATTTCAAAGGATACCGACCGATTTGACAATTGGAAACAGTTGGTTATCGACAAATACAGTCCGGACAGCGTAGCGGCGATTACCGGAATTGATGCCGGAACCATTGTTGTGCTGGCCCGGCGTTTTGTCAATGCTTCAAAACCGATGGCCATTTGCGGCCGGGGCGATGGCACCCATCCTGTCAGCCTTACGGAATGTATGGCGGTGCATGCCTTAAA
Organism: uncultured Desulfobacteraceae bacterium; assembly: GCA_964591175.1. GTDB lineage: Bacteria > Desulfobacterota > Desulfobacteria > Desulfobacterales > UBA11574 > UBA11574. Next base: position 3,982 of record CAZQAF010000097.1, read on the forward strand.
CGCCCTTACGGGAAATATTAATAAAAAGGGCGGTATATTTGCCGTCGCGGATCCGGATTATATCCACTGGCCTGAAATTGAAATGGATGCAAAGGCTGCCGTCGGTATGCAGCATGAACGACTGGACGGTGCCGGAAGCCGAAAATATCCACATTCGCGATACCTGTTGAATCGTCTTCCGGAATCCATCCTTTCGGAAGCATTGTATCCTTTGGAGGCGCTCTTTATTGCCGATGCGAATCCTTTATATACGCTTACGGATACCCAGGACACCGGAAAAGCCTTTGAAAAAATTCCGTTCATCGTCAGTTTTTCTTCTTACATGGATGAAACCGCCCGGCACGCCGATCTTATTCTTCCGAATCATGTTTACCTCGAACGCTATGAGGATGTACCGATGCCGTTCGGTATGCTTCAACAGGCCGTCGGTCTGGCAAAACCCGTGGTTGAACCGCAGCTGGATACCAAACATGTGGGGGATGTCATTATCGAGACCGCCAAAGGTCTGGGCGGAAGCGTCGCAAAATCGTTTCCCTGGAAGAACTACTATTCCTGTTTGAAGCAGACCCTGGGCGAAAAATGGGAAACCATGGTCGAGAAAGGATTTTGGTCCGATTCGGAATCGACGGATCAGGCCCTGAAAACATCATTTGATACCGTTTCCGGAAAGTTCGAGTTTGTCGATCCGAATACCGGGTTGAAGCCGCAGTTTAAGCCCGTTCAGATCAAAGGAGATGAAAGACAGTATCCGCTTTTGCTTATGCCTTACGACTCCATCAGGCTGGCCCACGGTTATATCGGAGATCCGCCGTTTGCGGTCAAGACGGTTGAAGATATCGTTTTAAAACACAATGACGTTTTTGTCGAGGTTAACCCGAAAACGGCCAGAGCCGCCGGGCTGAATGATGGGCAGCGTGCCCTGCTCGGCACGCCCCTGGGCACCGGAAAAGTCAGGGTTCACCTCTTTGAGGGGATTATGCCCGGCATTGTGGCACTGCCGAGAGGATTGGGCCACACGGCATATGATGATTATCTGGCAGGCAAGGGGATAAACGTAAATACGCTGATCGGGCCCGTGGAGGATCCTGATTCCGGGATGAATGCAGCGTGGGGAATCAGGGCTAAGCTGAGTAAAATATAATGATGCTGAATAGGTAAAGATTGATCGCCGGCAGTAAAAAGATTTTTGGGTTTATCGATCCAACGGATAGCGGTTAATCCAAAGAGGTTTTGATGAAAAACAATTTAAACCATAGATTCGGAATGGTCATCGATCTGGACAAGTGTACGGGGTGCGGTAGTTGCATGGTCGCCTGCATGGCTGAAAATAATGTGCCTTTCAGAAAAGATGAGTCGGACAAATTGCTGAGCATTACATGGATGCGCATCTTTCGGCTGACCAACGGCAAACCTTTTCCAGAAACAGACATATGCTATCTCCCAAGACCTTGCATGCAATGTGCGGGACAGCATGAAGGACATTCCCCTTGTGTATCGGTATGCCCGGCCACTGCAACGGATTATGGTATGGAAACCGGGATCGTCAGCCAGATCTATACCCGGTGTTTCGGGTGCCGGTATTGCATGGCGTCCTGCCCGTATCATTCCCGATACTTCAACTGGTGGGATCCGATTTGGCCGGACGGCATGGAAAAATATTTGAGTCCCAATGTGTCTCCCCGGATGCGGGGTGTGGTTGAAAAGTGCAGCTTTTGTTATCACCGCTACCAGCTGGCCAAGGATAAAGCGTTTATGGAAGGGGGACGTGAACTCAAAGAAAATGAATATCAGACCGCCTGCACTCAGGCATGCCCTGCCAATGCCATTACCTTCGGCGATCTGAACAATCCGGACCATGCCGTTCATCGTATGGTCAAACCCGACCTTGAACATGGCGGGCGTCCCAAAAACCCCCATGCATTCCGGTTGCTGGAACGGTTGGGGACAAACCCCAAGGTCTACTATCTTTCAAGCCGGAAATGGATTCGACATGCCGGAGACAATTATCTGAAAAACGAGGCGAAGATGAAAAAGCCCGTGCACCATGGTTAAAACTGACCAAAATCAAAACTGGTATTCAAGGAGTATGTAACATATGGATTCTGCATTAATACCCAAAGGCGTTCAGCGCTGTCCCTTGTGGCAATTTTTGCTGTTCATCGGTGCAGCCGGTATCGTACTGCTGTGGGGCGTTTATGCCATGTTGCTCTGCTGGTTCAAGGGGCTTAACCAGACCAATATGAACGACTATTATGGGTTTGCTTTGTGGATATGGGCCGACCTTGCCGTTATTGCGGTGGGTGGCGGTGCATTTTTTACCGGATTATTGCGGTATATCTTTGGGAAGGATGAGCTGAAGAATATTATAAACTATGCGGTTTTAATCGGCTTTATCTGCTACAGCTCGGCATTGCTGATATTGGCCATCGACATCGGTCAGCCGTTGAGAGGATGGTTTATTTTCTGGCATGCCAATGTTCATTCCATGCTGACGGAAGTGGCGTTTTGTCTTTCCTGTTATTTCGGCGTCCTGACCATCGAATATCTGCCGCTGGTTCTTGAAAACCGACAGATCGACAAGGTGCCGTTTTTTCATCATCTCGGTCATAACATGCACGAAGTCATGGCGGTATTTGCGGCCACCGGTGCTTTTCTCTCCTTTTTCCATCAGGGATCATTGGGCGGCGTTGCCGGTGTTCTGTTCGGTCGCCCCTTCGCCTACAGAGAAGGGCTCTTTATCTGGCCCTGGACTTTCTTTTTGTTTACCTGGTCGGCGGCGGCCTGCGGACCGTGTTTTACCATTCTGGTGACAAAAATCACCGAAAAAATCACCCGGAAAAAACTGGTAAAAGACAATGCCATCGAGCTTCTTGCCAAAATATCGGGGTGGATGATTCTGACCTACATTATCGCGAAAACCATCGATACCTGGTATTGGGCTACGGTTACCGCGCCATCCAAAGGATTTACGCTGATGGAATTTTATTCCAACAATGCATTGTACGGCATTTGGATTCTGGTTGCGGAAATCCTGATTTGCGGATATATACCCGCTTTTATACTTATCACCAAAAAAGGGCGCAAAAATCCCTTAGCGCTGTGGATTGCGATAATTTTGGCGGTGATCGGCGTATGCCTTAACCGGTGGGTCATGGTGCTCCAGGTCATGGCTGTTCCCGTCATGACATTTGATCACTGGGCCTTGTATTATCCGAGTTGGCAGGAAGTTGCCACCACCATACTTCCCGTGGCATACGGTGTGATCCTTGTCGCCATTTCCTATCGTTATCTGCCGGTGTTTCCCAATGAGGCGGAGCTGAATCCCATCGAACCCCTTTCGGAAGAAGCAGCGGTAATTGAACCGTCAATGGCGTCGGAACAGGAATTAAAACCGGCTGAAGCATAAAGCGGGCAGGCCCGCCTGCCACGTAAGGCACGAGCGGGCAGGAGGATAGAAGATGTTTCCTTTTAATTTTGAATGGATCTGGGACATGGGGCATACGGTTTTTATGGGCGGTCTCTGGTATGCATTGACCATTATAGGCATTGGTATGACCTACTGTATTATCAAAGCCGCCATTGATGCATCCAAGAAAAATGGCGAACATCACCATTAGCATTTTTTTTATTTTTAAAAGCTAAAAGCGCTTGCCCGCCATAAAACCGGGAAAGCGCTTTTTTTATTTGAATGAGGTTTTAATGGACAAAATCATCATTGAAGGCGGTCGGTCTCTCAAGGGCGAAGTGAACATCAGCGGCGCTAAAAATGCCGCTCTTCCCATCCTTATTTCGTCACTTCTTACCGATGGATGGAATACCTATACCAATGTTCCGAACCTTAGAGATATCCAAAGCACCAAAGATTTGCTGCTCAATCTCGGCGCAAAGATAGATACCCAGTCAGATACCGTTCAAATCGATGCCGGCAAAGTCGTCAATCACGAGGCTGCCTATGATCTGGTTCGAAAAATGCGAGCGTCCATTCTGGTCCTGGGTCCTTTGGTGGCAAGGCTTAAAAAAGCGCGGGTCTCTTTGCCCGGGGGGTGCGCTATCGGGGCACGGCCCATAAACCTGCATTTAAAAGGACTCACACGTCTTGGCGCCAAAATAGACTTAAAACACGGGTACGTGGAGGCCTCTGCGGATCGTCTCAAAGGAGAAGAGATCTATCTGGACGTCTCCACCGTTACCGGAACCGAAAATTTGATGATGGCGGCTGTTCTGGCCGAAGGGACCACCGTGTTGAGCAATGCGGCGCGCGAGCCTGAAGTCGTTGCACTGGCTGATGTGCTGAACGAAATGGGCGCCGATATAAAGGGGGCCGGCACGTCGATTATCTCCATCAAAGGTGTTTCCGCACTGCATCCGGTATCGGTCAGGATCATACCCGACCGGATTGAAACCGGCACCTTTATGGTCTCGGCGGCGCTGACCCGGGGCAATGTCACCCTTTTGGGTTGTGAGCCCAATCACCTTGAGGCGGTGATCGATAAACTCAGGCTCTGCGGTTCCGAAGTGATTGTCAAGGATCAATGCATCCAGGTTAAAGGGGCGCATGAAATTGCCAGCATTGATGTCAAAACATTGCCGTATCCGGGATTCCCGACGGACATGCAGGCCCAGTTCATGGTGCTGATGTCGGTTGCCGGAGGATTCAGCATGATTTCCGAAACCATTTTTGAAAACCGTTTTATTCATGTCGGCGAACTCAAACGCATGGGCGCGGACATAAAAATATCAGGGAATACCGCAATGATTACCGGTGTTCCGTCGCTGTCCGGCGCCCCGGTTATGGCAACGGACTTAAGAGCCAGCGCGTCGTTGATCCTGGCCGGGCTGGCGGCAAAGGGCACCACCGAGATCAACCGCGTCTATCATTTGGATCGCGGGTATGAAAATATTGAAAAGAAGTTTTCTCTCCTCGGAGCAGCTATTCAACGCGTTAAGGCTTAGTGCCCTAATTCTTGAATACGGAGACGAATTTTAATCTGGACAACTATCCCGAATAAGCTGAAGTCCAAAAGTTTGAAGTTAGAAGTGCCTAAATGAGTCCCGCTTATGGTGGGATGGAGGAATGCGCTTTCAGCGCGATCAATTATAATTAAGATTGATAGAATACCTTAACTTTAGGCACTTCTAACTTGGCGGTATTGGTTTTTCAGGCAACATCTCATCGATAGATGCCGACTACGTTTTAAATCCCTTAGTCATTTAAACGATACCAATGGAAACCACGACCATTTACTCTCGTCCGGTTATTCCTCTTTTATTGGCCATGATGTCAGGCATTGCCATGGGTGCCCGGTTTCCAGGATACGGCACGTGGATGGTGATCGTTGTATCGCTTTGCATGGCCGCCCTTATTTTTTTGATCCGAAAAAAAAAGCCTGCCCGGGTCGTTCCCATGCTTCTTTTGTTTGCCCTGGGCAACCTGTCCATACAGCCCTGGGCGGCGCCCGGATTCCCGGCCAATCATATCATCCATTTTACCGGCAGTCATACGTGGAGAATTACCGGTGTTATTGCCGAATTGGATGCCGGACGTTTAAACCGTCAAAAGTGTATTCTTCGTACCGAGGTTCTTGAACGCAACCATAAAACTTTTACCGTGAAAGGGCGGATTCGACTCACTGTTTCAGGGAATGATCCCAGGTTGTCGGAAGGGGACCGGATTGTTTTTAAGGGCAGAATCACACCCATTCGAAATTTCAACAATCCCGGAGGATTTGACTACCAGCGATATATGGCTTTTAAAAACGTGTGGGGGAGTGCTTATGTTTCAGCGAACAAGCTGATCCGGGTCGAGAGAAAAACGGAAAAAGGGATCGGCGCGGTCATCGCGAATGCCCGCAGCCAAATTTCCCATCTGATAGACCGGGCCGGAGATAAAGAACAAAAAGGTGTGCTCAAAGCCCTGATCGTGGGCGATCGGAACGGTATATCTGTTGAATTAAGAAAGGCCTTCAACCGTGTCGGCGCCGGACATCTTCTGGCCATTTCAGGGCTTCATATCGGCATTATCGCCGCTGTTTCGTTTTTTATTTTCAGATGGATACTGTCTCATATCGGATTTTTTTTATCCCATGCCTGGACCAAAAAGGGGGCGGTTCTTTTATCCGCCGTTCCGGTGGTCATCTATGGTCTGCTTTCGGGCATGTCGCCATCCGCCCAGCGGGCCGTCATCATGGTGATGGTATTTTTGGCGGCCTTTTTATTTGAAAGAGAACATGATCTTATCAACACCCTGGCGATAGCGGCAATGCTGATTTTGATCGTCCGTCCGCCTTGTCTTTTTTCAATTTCGTTTCAACTTTCCTTTGCGGCGGTGCTTTCCATCATATACGGTCTTTCCAGAATCCCGACGCCCATGACCACCGATCAAAACCAAATCGGGCGGCGAAAATGGGAAAAAACCATCATAAAACTCTATTATTTTTTCATGACGTCGTTTTTTGCCGTTGCAGGGACGCTCCCCATTGTCATGTATTATTTCAATCAGGTATCTCTGGTCGGACTTCCGGCAAACATCATCTTTATTCCCCTGATCGGTTTTGTCGTGGTTCCCATGGGAATACTGGCGGTCTTTATCTCTCCGCTTACAACTTCCGGCGCATTGGTTTTGCTGAAAGCCGCCTCGGCGGTTCTGGGACCGGTCATAACGATTATCACTGCGATGTCCGGGTGGTCCTTTGCCGCGATCAAGACCGTGACCCCAAATCATCTGGAAATCGTTTGTTTTTACGTTTTGTTTTGGGCGCTGCTGAACCTCAAATCCACCCAAACCGAAACATCTTTGGATGTAAACACGCCGCAACATCGCCAAAACAAAAAGTCGATACACAAACCGGCGGTCATCGTGGCCCTGCTGACAATTTTAGTATTCAGCGCAGATGCCGGTTACGGGGTATACCGGCGGTATTGGCGCGATGATCTCCGGGTCACCATGATCGACGTGGGACATGGCAATGCGGCCCTCCTGGAACTTCCATACGGAAAGACCATGCTGATCGACGGCGGCGGGTTTTCCGACAATCGGCTGTTTGATGTGGGGGCGAGCATTATCGCGCCGCTGTTGTGGGGAAAAAAGATCCGGACCGTTGATACCCTGGTGCTCTCCCATGCCAACAGCGATCATTTAAACGGCCTGATTTATATTGCCGATCACTTTCATGTCAAACAGGTATGGTTAAACCATGAATCCGCCGATACCTTTGGGTATCGATTGTTCATGGAGACCATTAAAAAGAACCACATTCAACTGCCGGCGTACCCTGACATCATGGGTGTTCACGATATCAACGGCGCCCGGATCCACATATTGTATCCACCGGCGGATTTTCATGATAAAAGTCGGAGACAAACGTGGCGCAACCTGGACAACGATTCATTGGTAGTAAAGGTGTCGTTCGGCCATATCTCCTTTTTGTTTCCCGGAGATATCAAGGCCCCGGCGGAATATAATCTGGTTTCGACGATCAGGGATCAATTAAAAAGCACGGTTCTTTTGTCGCCACACCACGGCAGCAAAACATCGAGCACCCAACTGTTTTTGGAAAAGGTAAATCCCGAAGTCGTCGTCATATCATCGAGATACAAAAGCAGATTCGGGTTTCCCCACCCGTCGGTGTTAAAACGATATCAGGATATGGGATGCCGGGTGCTCGAAACCGCTCACTACGGCGCCGTATCAATGCGCACCGACGGCCGGACACTGACAATCATGCCGACGGTGATTAATAAGTAAACGTATATTCCCATGGAAAAGCATAAAAAATTCCTAACCATAAGAGAAGCGATCAGAGATATTATCGATTCCCTTGTAAGACCGGATTGTGTGGAGGAAATCGCGGAAATTTTCACTTTTCTTGAGGGCGGCAGCGCCGGAACAACCCAAGGGATTCATCCGCTTGCGGAAAACAAAGCTCCCGGTATCATCTATCAGCCGAAAGAATCGGATGAAGAAGAATTTTACCACTGGCGCGAATTTGAAGATCTGTTGACACGGGCCCTTGATGACAAATTGCCGGAAGATATTGCCATCATATATACAAAAGTCTTTTGGGTTCATTCGTGTGAGGGACTTGATACGGAACGCAATGAAAAAGGGATTTGGGTGGAAA
>CAZQAF010000098.1:0-11809 GCA_964591175.1 uncultured Desulfobacteraceae bacterium
TTCCTACCAGTTAAACACCTGGTCCAGCTCTTCGTCTGTGACCGAAAAGGTCGTGTTATGGGGCGGCAGGGGTTCGTTTTTGAAAAACTCGGGCAGCCGGTCCTGTTTGGATGTGAAGCCGGCCCTGGCATTGAAATCCCTCTCATCGTCGAGAATCTTTTTCCCCAGAGCGACGACGTCGTCTGCGGTGCAGGGCTGGCCGGTAAAGGCACTCAACATGTCAAGCATGGCATTGAAAGTGTCGGGCTGGTCCAGGATCGCAAAGGCGATAAACAGGCAAAATCCGGTTGCGTCAATGGCTGCTGTGGCGATCTGGAGATTTCGGGAAAGCTCCACCTGACCTTCAGCTTTCAGCGGGTCGACGCTCCCCCCCACACCGAGAACATTGGCCGTGACCGCATATCCTGCCGTGTGATCGGCGCCCATGGTGCTGGTGGCATAGGTTACACCGATTCCCTGAACCGCCCGGGGATCGTATGCCGGCAGGGCCTGGCGCTTTACGACAGGAACCCGCTCAACGCCGAAGGCCTGTCCGGTTACGGCAGCCCCCGCGCCAAGGATGCGTCCCAGCGGCGTGCCTTTGCCGACTTCTTTTAACAGGTTTATGGCGGCCTCCCCGTCACCGAATTTGGCCAGACCCGCCTCCATGGCGACACCGATGGTGGCCCCCATTTCGATAGTGTCGAGACCGTAGTCGTCATCCAAACGATCCAGCATGGAAATCGCGTCCAGGTCATCGATGCCGCAATTGCCGCCGTGCGCCCAGACCGTCTCGTATTCGACACGCTTGGTCAGAAAGTTGCCGGCCTTGTCATTGTAGATGCCGGAGCACTGAATGACACAGCCCCTGTGGCAGCCTTTTTTGACCTTTCCGCCCCGGGCCTTCATGGTATCCGACTGTGTTTCACCGCTGATGTTCCCGGCACCGTCAAAGCGCCCGCTTTGAAAATTGTGCGTCGGCAAGGCGCCTGCTTCGTTAATCACGTTGGTCAATATGTTGGTGCCGAATGACGGGAGGCCCTCACCAGTGATGGGATGCTTTTTGAGCCCCTGAACAAAAGCCATGTTTGCGGCCTTGAATTTTTCCGGATCCTTGGGAGATCTCGTCGGCATTCCCGCATCGTCCAGCACGATGACCTTGACCCCTTTGGCTCCCATTACGGCGCCGACGCCTCCGCGACCGGCATGCCGGGTCGGCCGCAGTTCCGGGTCCGTAAAGGCTACAGAGGCTGCGCTCATCTTCATTTCCCCGGCCTGTCCGATAGAGACAAAGGCGACGTCCTCACCGTATTCGACTTTCATTTTATCGATCAGGGCGTAATTGCCCAGCATCTTCAGGCTGTTGTCGGCAATGATATCCACCCCGTCCTTGTTGATAACCACCTTGTACAGCGTGTCGTCGGCAGGTTTTCCCTCCAGAACGATGGCCGCGTAACCCAGTCTCGCAATGACCTGGGCGCCCTGTCCGCCGGAGTTGGCCTCTTTGATCCCGCCGGTGAGCGGGCTCTTGCATCCCACGGAAACACGCCCGGATTGAGCGGCCTGGCTGCCGCTGAGCATGCCCGGGGCGATAACCAGTTTGTTGTCTTTCCCAAGCGGGTGGCACAGGGGCGGCACTTCTTTAGCAACAATCGCCGATGTCATACCGCGGCCGCCCAAGCCGGCATACTCGCCGATGGGTTCCTCACTGGCCTTGGGAGCCCCCTCGGGGCCCATGTTAATTCTTAGGATTTTATCCATAGTAACCTCCCTTGACAGTTGAAAGACAATAAATATCATCCGCTTATTGAATTTCCAGATGGATTGCGGAAAAAAAACATTCTATCTGTAATTTATCGTAATCTCAAGTAATGTCAAGCAAAACAAAAACTGACACCTACCGTGTTTCATAATTAATTGAAATGCATTACCATTTTGAAACACCGTCGACTTCATTGGCAGTCCGCCTTATCGCAATGCTTTTCTTCCACCGGCAACCCTCTTAAACAGAATTTTGACGCAAAACCATTGAACCGGGGTGTGCCAAATATAGCCTGAGAGGTAATGTCGTCTTGCACGCGGCAATTAAAAGATTCTCCTTTATATCACAGAAAATGAGGTCAGCAGAAAATAAAGTGCCTCACAATGGAAATCTCAAGAGGGTGCTCCAATATTAAAAAGGCCAGAATTTATTATCAAACCATATTTTTTCCTTTAAGGTTTTGTCGATATCAAGAAGCAAACTCAGATGATCGCGCTCCCAACGGGTGAGCCATTCAAACAGGGCCCTGGCTTCCGGATCGGACGTGTTTTCCATACTTTCGGAGTAAAGTTTGACGGCCCGCTCCTCCATGAATATGGCGGCAGAGATCGCAGCGGCTTCGAAACCGGCGGCGGAAATTTTCTCTTTGATTTCCTCTGTCAGAACCTTTGATGCCACGCTACTGCTTTCCGAATCGTAACTGCCAGAAATAAACTTTTGTTTTTTACGATAAGCCTTGAACTGTTCTGACAGCGTATCTATATGTTTCTGTTCTTCTGCTGCCATCATTTCAAAAACATCTCTTGCAGCCCTGTTTTCGGTCTTTTCGGCAACATTCTGATAAAAAGCCTTGCCTCTTTTTTCCAGCAGAATTGCCTGCTTTAATATCTCAAGTGTACTGTTTTCTTCCATAGAATTCCCCTTTTTAGAATCATTTCCGTTAAAATTTTCCTTTTCAAAACGTGACACATCTTGCCATGAGTTGAAATTCATCAAAATCAATGGATATCACATGATATGGCTCCGGCATAGGTAAAATCAGCCCGGGTATTTCTCTGATACTAAAGCCATAGTCCAGTAGTGCATCGATGTACCAATCCCAAAAAGGGCTTCGAACCAATTCGATAGGTCTTTGTAATATCTAATCGGCATCAACAAAAAAGCCCCACTCTCTAATTGAGAAATGGGGTTCAATTTCATTTCATATGCTCTCTTCCTATGTTTAAGGTTGAAGCAATTTATTTGAAAGCGTATATTTTTTACACATATTGACCCTAATTTGTCAAGGCTTCGGAAAAAGGGTTTAAGGGGTCGAATCAGAGGTCTGCACTGAAAAATTTGTATGAATGCAAAGGTTTTTGTACATTACGATAGGTGAAGACGGGGCGTTCGGGCAGAACGTTACTGGTAAGCGATTTCAATTTTTCAAAAAGAACGCTTTTATCCTTTCCACCACATATGCCATCTGGTCGTTTGAAAGTTCGGGGTATATGGGAAGGGCCAGGGTATGCAGGGCGGCATGCTCGGCCGCCGGGAAATCGCCTTTTTTGTAGCCCAAATCGGAAAAACACTCCTGGAGATGCAAAGGGACCGGATAATATACTTCGGTGCCGATGCCGGCGTCGCTTAAAAATCGGCGAAGATCGTCCCTATTTTCTTTTACGCGGATCACAAACTGATTGTAGATGTGGCGAGTTTCTTTTTCAACGGGAAGTTGAACCCCTTCCGCAAGCCCGGCGGTTTCGAACAGGGTTCGATAATTTAGGGCGTTTTCCTGGCGCGCTTTGGTCCATCGGTCGAGGTATTTCAATTTGACTGAAACCACGGCCGCCTGGAATGCATCCAGCCTGAAATTTCCGCCGACGAGTTGATGATAATATTTGGGATGGGAACCATGCACCCGGAGCTTGCGTAATTTGGTATGGAATTCTTCCGAATTGGTGGTGACCATGCCGCCGTCTCCGAAAGCGCCCAGGTTCTTGGACGGAAAAAATGAAAAACACCCGAAATCTCCCATGGACCCTGCCCGCTTTCCATTGTATTCCGCGCCGATGGCCTGGGCTGCATCTTCGATGACCAGAAGATTATGCTTTTCACAAACTCCCAAAATCGGCGCCATATCGGCGCATTGTCCGTACAGATGAACCGGAATCACAGCTTTGAGTTTCGAAAGCTCCGTTCGGGTCATTGATTTAATGGTGTTTTCGAGATGATCGGGGGAAAGATTATAGGTATTCGGGTCGATATCCACAAAGACGGGTCGGGCGCCGCACCGGGCCACGCTTCCGGCGGTGGCAAAAAAAGTATACGGAGACGTAATCACCGTATCCTGATTACCGATATCCGCGGCCATCAGGGAAATCAAAAGGGCGTCTGTTCCCGATGATACGCCCACGGCATGCGCTGAAGAACAGTATTCGGCAATCTCTTTTTCTAAAGACGCAACTTTAGGTCCCAGGATAAAATACTGGCTTTCGAAAACTTCCTGGGCAGTTTCAAGGATTTCTTCCTTGATGGCTTTATACTGTTCTTTCAGATCGAGCAGGGGGACTTGCATAGGGATGATGCTCCTCTTTCTGGTGTTCTCATTCGTAAATGTTATGAAGTATTTTTAAATAGCCGACTTGTTGGCGTAGCTGTTTCGAAGACCAACGTTTTTGTCATTAGAACATCTGTATTTTGTTATTGTTTCTTATTTCGTGCTTCGAAATTCGAATTTTTGATCGAAAGCATGAGTTTTGAACAAGCACTACATCGATTAAATTCAGGTTCTTATTCGAAACACTCAACGTCTTCTTCGTCGTCTCTTACTGTATCCGTTACGATACCCGTTACGATTTCCGTTATTGTTATTAGAAGATTCCACGGGACGGCAAACTGTTTCTGCGGCATGGTATCCGACCAGGCGATCTACCTCCTGAATCAGCGAGGCACCGGCTTTGATTTTAATGCTGTCCGGCAAAGCGATAATCGTCTCTGTTTTTTCGGGATTGCGCAAATGAATAAAGGCCGGGCACGGACCCGGATGTCTTTTGAGTACGGCATTCAACGATTCGAGCATGGCCCTTTCGGTACGGGTGACATCCAGGTTAAAATGGATACTGGTGGTCCACGTCTCCTCGGCTTTATCGATGTCGATGATGCTGTCCGCCAATAGTTTTACGGAGTTCTCGTCCTTTTGAAGGAACCCTCGAACCAGGATGGTGTTGTCATCCGTTAAAAGATCATACACGTTTGCATACAAAGAGGAAAAGACGGTAATTTCGACGGTACCCTGAAGATCCTCCAGGGTCACGAACGCCATCAAATCCCCTTTCTTGGTCTTGATGGTTTTGACGTTTCTGATCATACCGCCGATGGTGACGGCCTCGCCGTCGTTTCGCTCCTTGATCGTCGCGGAATTCGTGTTGGTGAATTTATCCAGAAGATCTTCATAACGACCTAGCGGATGTCCGGTAACATAGAACCCCAATGATTCCTTTTCAAGGGCCAGAAGCTCTTTCTCATCCCACTCGTCCATTTCAGGCAGGGACGGCAAATTAATGGCTTTTTGTTCTTCCGTAAGGTTGAACAACCCCATCTGCGGATCGGTTCTCTCCCTCTGAACCCGCTGCCCGTAATCGATACAATCTTCCAAAGACGCCAGCATTTGTGAGCGACGATTTCCCGTGGCATCAAAGGCACCGCATTTAATCAGGCTTTCAATGACGCGCTTGTTGACCTTTTTCAAGTCGACCTTTTCGCAGAATTCGAACAAGGATGAAAAATTTCCGTCGCTCCGGGCCTCGGCAATCGATTCTATGGCGCCTTCTCCCACGTTTTTCACGGCGGCCAGTCCGAACCTGATCTTGGACCCGGCAACGGTAAATACCTTTTCGCTCTCATTGATATCCGGCGGCAACACCTCGATGCCGTGGCTGCGGCATTCGGCAATATATTTGACCACACCGTCGGTGGAATGCATTTCACTGGTCAACAGCGAGGCCATAAATTCCACGGGAAAATGGGCCTTGAGATAAGCGGTCTGATAGGCGATCAATGCATAGGCCGCGCTGTGGGATTTGTTGAACCCGTATCCCCCGAATTTTTCCATGAGACTGAATATCTTTCCGGCTTTTTCCGAAGGGATATGGTTTTTTGCGGCCCCTTGCATAAACCGTTCCCGGTGCATGGCCATAATCTTGGGAATTTTTTTCCCCATGGCTTTTCTCAGATCGTCGGCTTCGGCCATGGAGTAGTTGGCCAGAACGCTGGCAATCTTCATCACCTGTTCCTGGTAGACGATCACCCCGAATGTCTCTTTCAAAATCGGTTCGAGCTGCGGAACCAGGTATTCGACGGCTTTTTTCCCGTGCTTCCTGTCGACAAAATCATCCACCATTCCGCTTTCCAGAGGGCCCGGGCGATAAAGGGCCACCAGAGCGATGATTTCATCGAAGGATCCGGGCTTGAGTCTGACCATCAAATCTTTCATGCCCGAGCTTTCCAGTTGAAATACGCCGGTGGTTTCACCGGATGCCAGAAGTTGATACGTTGCCACATCCTTGAAATCGAGGGTTGAAAGGTCCGGGGCAGCGACCCCCTGGGCGGCAATAAGGGAAAGGGTGTTTTCAATGACCGTTAAATTGCGAAGACCCAAAAAATCGAACTTGACCAGGCCGATTTTCTCGACGCATTTCATATCGAACTGGGTCACGACCTCGCCCTTTTTGCCTTTGTAAAGGGGCATGTATTCCACCAGCGGCCTGTCCGCAATGACCACACCGGCGGCATGGGTGGAGGCATGTCGCGGAAGCCCTTCCAATACGCGGCAGATACGGATCAGGTCGTCGATTTCCGGCTTTTTCCGGGCCAGCTCCTTGAGCCTCGGCTCCCGCTCGAGGGCATCATCGAGCCCGATGTTCAATACATCCGGCACCATCTTGGCGATGGCATCCACTTCGTGCAAAGGGATATCCAGCGCCCGGCCCACGTCGCGAATGACGGCCCGGGTTTTCAATTTCCCGAAGGTGATGATCTGGGCAACATAATCTCCGCCGCCGTATTTTTCCACCACGTACTTGAAAACATCTTCCCTGCCGTTGATGCAAAAATCGACATCGATATCGGGCATGCTTTTCCGGGCGGGATTGAGAAACCGTTCAAAAATAAGACCGTGTTCGATGGGATCCAGATCGGTAATCCCCAGGGAATAGGCCACAAGGCTACCGGCGGCCGACCCTCTCCCGGGCCCGACAGGAATGTGGTTCTTCTTGGCATACTGGATAAAATCGGCGACGATCAGAAAATAGCCGGAAAATCCCATGCTCTTGATGACATCGATTTCATTTTCGATGCGGTAGATATATGTTTTCTCGTCGGTATCTGGGTGCTTTGCTTTGATGCCTTTTAATATGGATTTGAATCCGTTTCGAACCTGCTGCTCGAAAATGTCATCGACGGTATGATCCAATGACGCATCGAATTTGGGAAAGTGATAGGATTTAAAATCGAATTCCAGGTGGCAGCGTTCGGCGATGTCTACGGTGTTTTCAAGGGCGCCGGGATAATCCTTGAAAGCTTCGTACATCTCTGATTTTGTTTTAAAATAGAGCTGATCGGTTCTGAACTGAAGCCGGTCCGTGTCATGCACCGTCTTTCCGGTTTGAACGCACAATAATACATCGTGGGCATGAACATCCTCTTTGACCAGGTAGTGGCAATCATTGGAAGCCACCAGGGGAATGGACAGCCTTTGGCTCATATCCAAAAGCGCTCGGTTGACCGATTCCTGTATCTCGATGCCGTTGTTTTGAACTTCCAGAAAAAAGTTTCCTTCGCCGAAGATATCAAGATACGCTCGCGCCGCCGCATCGGCCAAATCGAGCCGTCCTTTTTGAATCAGCCGGGGGATTTCGCCGTGAAGACATGCCGTCATGCCGATAAGCCCCTTGCAGTGCTGTTTCAAGAGATCTTTATCGATACGGGGTTTGTAGTAAAATCCATGAAGCTGGGCAACGGTCGCCAGATTGCATAAATTCCGATACCCTTCCATATTTTCAGCCAGAAGGATGATATGCGAAAGACCGCCTTTATCAAGGGGCGTTTTATCAATATGGCGTCTCGGCGCCAGATAGCACTCGCAACCGATAATCGGCTTTATACCGGCTTTTTTGGCTTTTTCATAAAATGTCAATGCACCGAACATGGTTCCGTGATCGGTAATGGCCACGGCATCCATGTCAAACTCGGCGACACGCTTGAGCAGCGGATCGATCCGGATGGCGCCGTCCAAAAGGCTGTATTGGGTGTGGACATGAAGGTGTACGAACCGGGATGCTGTCTGCGTCATTTTATGCGTTTTTATGGTTTCGGATGTTAGATTAAATCTTATCCCGAATGTTTCACGTTTTCGAGCCGTTCATTTGCAAGGCATTCAAGGGCGCAGTCGTAGTCGACTACTACAAGCCTTTGATAACGCAGCAAATGGGCGTCTCGGGAATGTGAAACATTCGGGTTAGTCGAGACGATAATTAGGCGCTTCTTTGGTGATGATCACGTCGTGGACATGGCTTTCGCGCATGCCGGCCGCGCTGATGGTGATAAAACGGGCTTTTTCCCGAAGTTCATCCAACGTGCGGCATCCCACATATCCCATGCCCGCCTTTAGTCCTCCGATAAGCTGAAAAATATTGTCCGACATCCTGCCTCTGTACGGCACTCGTCCGACAATCCCTTCCGGAACCATCTTATCGCCGGGGAGATCGTCGCCCTGGTAGTACCTGTCTTTGCTTCCTTGCTGCATGGCTTCAATGGATCCCATTCCCCGGTAGGCTTTGTAGCTGCGGCCCTGATATATGACCAGTTCTCCGGGGCTCTCTTCGGTTCCGGCAAAAAGGCTCCCGATCATCACCACATGGGCGCCCGCGCCGATAGCTTTGGTGACATCTCCGGAAAATTTAATGCCGCCGTCGGCAATGAGCGGAATACCGGTTTTGAGGGCCACGGGACGGCAGTTCATGATGGCCGTGACTTGCGGCATGCCCACTCCGGCGACGATGCGGGTCGTACAGATCGACCCGGGTCCGATTCCGATTTTAACGGCATCCACCCCCGCGTCGATCAGCGCCTCGGCGCCCTCGGCCGTTCCCACATTCCCTGCAATCAGTTCGATGCCTTCAAAATTGCCCTTTAAAGTTTTGACGGCTTCAATGACGTTCTTGGAATGTCCGTGAGATGTATCGATTAAAATAACATCGGCGCCTGCCTGCAACAGGGCTTCGGCGCGTTCTACCATATCCGAGCCCACGCCCACGGCAGCCCCCACCCTGAGCCTGCCCAGGGGGTCTTTGCAGGCATTGGGATATTTTTTGATCTTTTCGATATCCTTTATGGTGATCATGCCGATGAGGCGATCTTTATCGTCAACCACCAGAAGCTTTTCGATCCGGTGTTGATGCAGCAGCCGCTTGGAATCTTCCAGGGTAATTCCTTCTGAAACCTTCACCAGATGATCTTTTGTCATCACATCGGATATCTTTTTCCCCAGGTCTGTTTCAAATCTCAGGTCCCTGTTCGTCACGATGCCGACCAATTTGTCGCCTTTGGTCACGGGAACCCCTGAGATACGGTACTTTGTCATCAATGCCAACACTTCATGGACCACCTGATCCGGGTGAATCGTCACCGGATCAACAATCATGCCGCTTTCGGACTTTTTAACCTGATCAACCTCGATGGCCTGATTCTGGATGCTTAAATTTCGATGAATAAAACCGATTCCGCCTTCACGGGCCATGCTGATGGCCGTTCGAGATTCGGTAACGGTATCCATTGCCGCACTGACAAGAGGAATGCTCAATGTAATATTTTTCGTTAAAGCGCATCGGGTATCCACATCACGCGGCAGCACATCCGAATAGCCGGGCAGCAATAAAACGTCGTCAAAAGAAAACGCCGCTTCAGGCGGTATATTCTCCATTGGGTCCTCCATTTATACTGGTTTTCAAATTCTTAAACTATATTGGATAACAAATCGGTTGGTCTTTTGCAATCTTTATTCGGCAAATCTGAATCGTTGTCTTGACATCGTTCCGACACCCGTAATAAGTATATCGTCTTATGATCTCATGCAACCGGACCCGTGCTGCCGGAGTAGAAAAGCCGGTATGTTCACTGGCCGGGCAAGTGTTCAAAAAGGGAGACCTTTGTAAAACGCTCATTTTTGTTCAAGTTCAAGGAAGGCGAAAATTTTAACCGCAGGAATACATTTAGTATTTTGAGGATTAAAATTTGAGCCTGACGCAGAAATCGGGCAAAAAGGGGCGTTTTACGGAGGTCTCAAAGGATGCTTATGATTTTCAAGATAAACCCCATAAATCCCCAGGAACGACTTCTATCAAAGGTGGTTGACATCCTTAAAAGAGGCGGCATCATTGCGTATCCGACCGATACATATTACGGGATCGGTTGCGATATTATGAACAAAAAGGCCATTGAAAAGATTTACCTGTTAAAACAGCGAAAGAAGAGCAAACCCTTTAGCTTTATCTGTTCGGATCTCAAAAACATCAGCGATTACGCAAAAGTATCCAACTACAGCTATAAAACCATGAAGCGACTTCTGCCCGGTCCGTATACGTTCGTGCTGGAAGGGTCGAAACTGGTTCCCAAGATCATGCTAACCAATCGAAAAACAGCCGGTATTCGCGTCCCGGATAATGCCATTTGTCTTTCCCTGGTAAAAGCTTTGGGGAACCCGATTATAACGACCAGCGCTGCAAAGCCGGACGGCACCATTTTATATGATCCTTCTCTGATTCACGATTTTTTCCACAGCAGATTGGATGTGGTGATCGATGGAGGGCCTGTTCCGGGTAATCCGTCAAGCGTCATCTCTCTCATCGACGATTTCCCGGAAGTCATCCGAAAAGGCCTGGGGGAGGTGAGCGTTTTTGAATAATTATTTTATTAACGCATTCATTTAGAAGCCATCTCAAAATTAGGATTTTCGGTCGAGATCTCCCGCCCAAGATCGGCGGGACAAGAACGCGAGGCCGAGGATCAACCCGCCCCGTCTGTTAACGGGATCTTCGACA
Organism: uncultured Desulfobacteraceae bacterium; assembly: GCA_964591175.1. Taxonomy (GTDB): domain Bacteria; phylum Desulfobacterota; class Desulfobacteria; order Desulfobacterales; family UBA11574; genus UBA11574. The sequence continues at coordinate 10,819 of CAZQAF010000098.1, forward strand.
CGCATAGTCAGGTATGTCGAGGACTTGATACGAGGGCTCAACGCCGATACTTGTCCGCCTTTGGCGGATCGGACGAAAAGACTATTTTGAGATGGCTTCTAATCCGGTCTGTAGATATAGTCAGCAGATATTCTGGAATCCAGAAAATGATTGAAAAGATCGTGGGCCGATGAATCGGTCAATAATTTCAAAATGGAAAATTTTTTCTCTTTTGCGTAAACCGTGGAAATCTTCCCTTTGATCCCTCCAAGCCGGCCCGCCCATTCAATGGCATCTTCCAAATTTCCCAGGCGGTCTACCAGGCCGAGTTTCTTTGACTCCTGTCCGGTAAAGATGCGACCGTCGGCCAGCGACTCTACTTTTTTCCTGTCCATCTTCCGCCCGTCAATGACGGCCTGAATAAATTGTTTATGTATTTTATCGGCGAAATCCGTTAATATTTTTTTTTCTTCGGGTTTCATCTTTCGAACCGGGGAACCGATGTCCTTGTACTTGCCGCTTTTGATAACGATGGGGATCAGTCCGATCTTGTGGAGCAGATCCTGGTAATTTGTAAACCCCATGATCACCCCGATGCTGCCGGTTATGGTGCCGGGATTGGCGACAATGCCGTTTGCCCCGGCAGCGATATAATATCCCCCGGATGCGGCAATGGTTCCCATTGACGCCACCACTTTTTTTACGACGGATGTTCTTCTGATCTCCCTGAAAATCTCCTGTGACGGACCGACGGCGCCTCCCGGGGAATTGATTCGAACAACGATGGCTTTAATGGATTTGTCTTCACGAAAACGCTTGAGCTGATTCAGCACTGATTTGGATTCTGCAATGATGCCGCTGACTTCTATCACCCCGACTTTTTCTCCGAAGTCGAACTCGCTTTCGCTCGTACCGAGCGTAAAAAAAAACGTCATCACGACCATTGCGGTTGCGACAACAGCGGAAAAAATCAGAATAAAAAAAAGATATGGATGTCTGCGTGTAAACATAA
>CAZQAF010000099.1:0-6430 GCA_964591175.1 uncultured Desulfobacteraceae bacterium
TGAATAGCGCTCGATGTTTTCAACGTGTTTGTGGGATCATCCGAGGGGCAGCCCATAAGTCCGAAAAACATGATCACCACACACAAAACCATAAATAATTTCTTCATCTTATCCTCCTTTTTATATTAAAACCTCATTTATATACTGAACTTTCTAAAATACGTCGGCGAATTGAATTTATTCGAGGTATAATGCAAAGGAAATGCCAAAACGAAAACAATGACGCTAAATATCCTGCAACAAAAAATATCTTAGAGATATTGGCTGGTTATAGACGCACATTCAGATCAGATACGGTTGGCCGGATTGGCCATTTTTCAAGGAAAGTGATTTTTTATGTAAAATAGGTTATAATTCATCGTCAAATTATGTATTTTTTTTCACAATTTCTTTAAAACAGATTTGATCGCTTCGGTCCTCCTGGCGTCTTGCGGGAGAATGCTGGGACAATGAATAGAAGTGGTTTCAAAACCTCCCCTCGGCCTCAATCTCTGTGTTGGACTGAGCCAGCCAATCCTCGAAATATTCCCGATATTCCTGCGGTTGGCCGTCTCAGGCCGCCTTTTTATCCCGCTGGGTTTTAGCGGGGGACCTTAAACCCGATTGAAGGTTTTGAAACCACTTCTAAAAAATTTATTGGAAAGAGATCATTTTAATGGTAAATGCATTGGATCATTTCAAGTACCAGCGAAAAAAAATACGCCAACTGAACCAGCCCGCCATTGTTCTTGTTCAGGAGATCCACCATCGAAAGAGGCGAAGCAAGGCGGACGGAGCGATGCCTTAGGAGGTCATATTATGGACCGCATGAAAATTGTTTTTCTGATCAGCCTGGTCGTTTTTCTGACGGTGTATGCTTGCACATCAGATGAAGAAAAGAAGGTCGCTTTTTATGAAAAAGGGATCGCCTATTTTGAAAAAGGGGAATATAAAAGTGCTGAAATAGAGTTTGAAAATGCGATTCAGAAAGACCCTGCCTACATTGATGCCTATCTTAAACTTGGTGAAACCCAACTTAAGTTGGGAGATTCTCAAGGCGCTTTCAAGACCTATTCAAAAGTTGAAAAGCTTGATCCAAATAACGTAGAAGCTCGACTCAAGCTGGCGACCTTTTATTTGTTAGGAAATAAACTAAAAGAATCCCGTTCAAAAGTTGACTCGGTTTTAAAGAAGGCGCCCACTAACATAGAAGCCCTGTTCCTGCTTGCCGGAATTATGGAACGGGAAAAACACCCGGACAACGCCGCATCGATATTAAAAAAGATTTTGGGAATCGACGACAAGCAGACCCGCGCTTATCTCGGGCTTTCCCAGCTGTTCTTACGCCAGGGGGAAAAAAATGAAACTGAAAAAATTCTTAAACAAGGCATCACTAAAAATCCTAGAAACGTAAATCTACACTTGGCCCTTTTCGGTTTTTATCTCAATAACAGATCCTATGATTTGGCGGAAGCGGAATTAAAAGACGCCATAGATCTGAATCCGCACAACCCAAACCTTTATATCACCCTTGGTAATTTTTATGTCAAAATACATAACAAAAATAAGGCGGAAACCGCCTATCTTAAGGCAATTGAATCCAGCCCCAATAATATAAGGCCTTATATGTTGGCGGGTGAATTTTACGATACCATCGGCAATCCGAAAAAGACACTGTCCATGTATCAGAAAGCCCTTGAGATTCAACCGAAGGATATCAGGATAATGGATGTCATCGCCAGGTTTTATGTTAAAAATAAACAGCTTAAAGATGCTGAAAAATATATTACCCGGATTTTGGATCAAAGCCCCAAGTATTTCCCAACCCAGATGTTAAAGGGAGAACTTTTTATTTTACAGCATAAGTATGATGAGGCTGTTGCGATATTCGATATGCTCATTAAAGAAGATCCGGGGTCTGATCATGCCTATTATTTCAAAGGCGTCGCCCTCCTTGGCAAGGGTGAAACCTCCATGGCGAAGACTGCCCTCTCGAAGGCGGTTGAGTTTAATCATCGATTTATAAAAGCAAAGCGCCTGTTGGCCGAAACATATCTTCGGGAACATGATTTTGAATTGGCTCGAAAGGAAAGTCTTGAAATCTTGAAGATTGAACCCAAAAATTATCAGGCCCAACTGGCGCTGGGCATTGCCTGCATGTATCAGAAAAAATTTGTAGAATCTCGAAATATTTTTGAATCATTGATAAAGCTCGCGCCGAAAAATCCTGAAGGTTATTTTCACCTCGGTGTTTTGCAGCGCTCCTTAAAAAATTATGATTCTGCTTTGAAAAACCTGAATAAAGCCATGGCGATCAATCCCCGGCGAATGGATGTTTTTACCAATATTATCCTTTTATATACGGACAAAAAAGATTTTGAAGCAGGGTTGTTGAAATGTGACGAGCAGCTTGATAAACTCCGTAATGATCCAGAACGAAAGTCTATTGTTCACAACCTCAAAGGAAGGCTTTACCTGCACCTGCAAAAAACAAAAGACGCCGAGGCATCATTCAAGGCGGCTTTAAAAGAAAATCCGAATTTCCTTCCCCCGTATTATTCATTATCCAGAATTTATCTCCTTGAAAAACAGGAAAATAAAGCCATTGCCCAGTACAAGGCTGTTTTGGAAAGAAATCCAAAACAAGCCGCTCCACACATGTTGTTGGGCATTATCTACGATATGCAGAAACGGTTTGATCTTGCCAAAAAACATTACAACGCGGCGCTGGACATTAATCCGGACTTTTACCCGGCAGCCAACAATCTTGCTTATTTGCTGGCAGAAAGGGGCGGCAATCTGAATAAAGCGCTGAGTCTCGCCCAAAGAGCAAAAGAGATGCAGCCCGACGATCCCAATGTTATGGATACCCTGGGATTGGTTTATTATAAAAAAGGATTGTACGACAGCGCTGTCGACGAACTTGCAGACAGCGTTAAAGAAAATCCCGATAATGCAGTCGTGCATTTTCATTTGGGTTTGGCCTATTACAAAAGAGGGGACAAGGATCTTGCCAAAACAGAACTAGAAACCGCGCTGAAGCTGGATGACAAATTTGACAGTGCGGATGAGGCACGTAAGATATTGTCCGAACTTTAGAAAATAGGATTTAATTTTGAAATTTTTTTCGTTAAAAATATTGATTTTATGTATTCTTTTACCGCCGGTTCTCTATATTATTTCCGTGCAGTCCTTAGAACGGCAACTCAAGAGCCGATGCTTAAACGAAATTGAAAATATTTACCTGGGAGATACGCGTCCTTTGTTCGAAGGAAGTGTCCGGTTAAAAGACGACATAAATCGTAATATCAACCGCTACCTTCAAAACAAACTCCTGATAAGATTGGGCGCGAAGGTAATCGTCAGGGTTACATCAAAAAAAGGCACGATTTTATATCCTGCCCCTGTGTACGCCAGCAAAACTTCTCTTTTGCAAAACAACACCATTCAAATCGCCTCGGACAACTACAAACTCATGAATGAAGGTCTGGTGGTCAATGCCGATGTGGTAATCGAGCCCAACACGGTTTTAACGAATATAATACTTTGTATTTATATTTTTGCATCCATCTTGGTATTGTCCTTTTATTACTTTTCGGGTTTAAAAAAGGTCCGGAAGGAAGAGACCGAAAAAAACAGTGAACTTTCACGGCTTAAAGAAATAGAGACAAACCATGCCGACAATCTTAAGACGATGGTGCAGGACAAAAAGAATCTCGTTTTTGAAATTAAAAAGACCAAAAAGCAACTTAAAAAAGAAACCGTCAAGGCCAGTAAAAACGAAGATGAAATGATCAAGGAAATTGTCTTGCTCGAAAATAAGATTATTAAGAAAATCGAGCTTCTAAATGAAAAGGAGCAGGAAATTGATACCCTGAAAGAAACAATAAAACGACTTGAAAAGGAAGGCAAAAAAGAAACCCGGCAAAAAATAAAATTTTATCATTCCGTACGCAAAAGGTTCAAGACTCTTTATAAAAATATCTCCATTGACAAAAAGGCCATCATGGGTTTTCTCGACTTAACCGAAGATATGAAAATAAAAAGTGAAGAGATCATTCACAAGCTTAATGAAGACCCGAAGCTTGTTCCGGTTAAAAGAAAAGTGTTCAGTAAAAAGGGCCGTTCGAATGTCCAGGAGGCTATCTTCGCATATAATGGACGTCTTTATTTCCGTGCAAATAAACAGAGCCGAATCGAAATCTTAAGTATCGGAACCAAGAACACCCAGGCCAAGGATTTGGAGTACCTTGACAGCATTTAGTGTCCTTCCATAAATGGCATCTTCCCCGATGAAGAACTCGGGATGTTCCATCGGCCCAGGCCTGCGTTCTCGTCTTTTTACAATCCTCAACGTAGCACTTCTACGCCTGCGGTTGCAAAAAGACTGCGGCCTTGCCCTGATCCGAAATCTACCCTTTATGAAAGGACACGATTTAGTTTCTTATTTGTGTGAATTTGCGTTTATTGGCGGTTTTATTTTTAATTATTATTTATTGACATTTCATTTTTTTTAACCTAATTTAAGTATTTTTGTTCAACTTCCCCTTGCTCCGGTTTTACGGGGCTTTACATCCAAAAGGAGGATCTATGAGAAGATACGAAACCATATTCATTGTCGACAATGACCTTCCCGAAGACGAGCGTTTTCCCATATTCGAAAAATTAAAGGATCTTATTCATCAACATAATGGATTGCTGGTTACGATTGATGAATGGGGGGGAAAACGGCTTGCCTATGAGATCAGGAAAAAGTCCCATGGCTATTACGTTCGATTGGATTACTGCGGGTCAGGTGTTCTCGTAGATGAAATTGAACGCTTCTTTAGAATCGATGATCGAATCTTAAAATACATGACGGTCCTGCTGAACAAGGATATCGACATTGATGTGATTAAAGAAGAAATCGCCAATGCTGAAAAGATGAAAGCCGAGCAGGCACAATCATCAGATGCGGCATCAAGCGATATTCCTGATGAGGAATCCAAGGTATCCGATAATACAGAATCTGAAACAACATAAAACCGAAGCCTATCGTTTCAAATTCTAAATAGGAGTTATACAATGACAGCAAACTTTGCCTCCCGGAAAAAGAAAACCGGTTTTAACAGAAAAAAAAGGGTGTTTCATCGACGCAAGGTGTGTCGCTTCTGTGCCGACACCAGTCTGATCATCAATTATAAGGACGCCAAATCTCTACGATATTTTATCACGGAACGCGGCAAAATCATTCCAAGACGAATATCCGGCACTTGTGCAAAACATCAGCGCTCCCTGACCCATGCAATTAAACGCGCCCGTACAATTGCCCTTCTGCCGTTTGTAGGCACGATAGACTATAACTAGTCGTCTTAAGGAGTAAAAGTGGTATTTCAGACCACTTCAAGAAATATCTCAAAAGACATTATTATCGGTATTGTCGTCACAAGCTTCATATTCTTAATGTCGGTGGTCATTCCCATTATCGGATTTTTTTCTGCACTCTTAATCCCGTTGCCGACCCTTTTCTATCGTTCGAAACTGGGGAGAACATCCGGTGCCGTCATTCCGGTTATCGCCACCATCATCATGGTGGCCTTTCTTGGCGGCATATCCGTCGACATTTTGTTTTTTTTTGAACTGCTGTTGCTCGGCTTTGTTTTAAGCGAACTGTTGGAACTGGAACTTTCCATCGAAAAAACGGTTCTATATGCGTGCGGTGCCGTCGTTGTCACGGGAGCGGCCTGCCTGCTCTTTTACAGCAATATCGCCGACAAAGGAATATATGCCCTTGTCAACGAATATGTGGATAAAAATTTGAAACTCACATTATCTCTCTACAGTAACATGGGGATAAAACAAGAAAACATTCAAATGATTTCAAACTCACTTGAAAACATCAAATATGTTCTCGTCAGAATTATCCCCGCGCTCGCAGTGGCTTCTGCTGTTTTTATATCTTGGACAAACTTGCTTCTCGCAAAACCCATATTTAAGAAACAGAACCTTTTTTATCCTGATTTTGGATCTTTAAAGCTTTGGAAAGCCCCTGAATCCCTTGTTTGGGGGGTCATATGTTTTGGGCTTTTATTGCTTTTTCCGTACAAGCCAATCAAGATTTTGGGCTTAAACGGTCTGTTAATTTTCATCACCGTTTATTTTTTTCAAGGCATTGCCATTGTATCCTTCTATTTTGAAAAAAAAAATTTCCCTCGACTGTTGAGATTTTTTTTATATATGCTTATGGCTGTTCAACAAATTGTCCTTCTTGTCGTCATCGGAATAGGCTTTTTCGACATGTGGCTCAATTTCAGAAAACTGGAAAACAGCTCCGGCAAACCGGAAAAGTGAGCTAATAATTTGCCACGAAGGCACAAAGACCCGCCCGCCTCGCCTAAGGCGAAGCCGATGGCGGGCAGGCACAAAGGGTTTATTTAGTATTTCTTTTTTAGCCTGCCCTGTTAAATAAATC
>CAZQAF010000099.1:6530-11758 GCA_964591175.1 uncultured Desulfobacteraceae bacterium
AGGCACAAAGGGTTTATTTAGTATTTCTTTTTTAGCCTGCCCTGTTAAATAAATCGTAGATTTAATGCGAAGCATTATTTAACAGGGTGAACCTTTGTGCCTTAGTGGCAAAAATAAATGAGTTTATTTTAGCGGAGGTTTACGATGAAAATAATTTTAAAGCAAACCATTGAATCGCTGGGAATCATCGGCAGCGAGGTAACCGTGGCGGACGGTTACGCACGCAACTATCTTCTGCCTCAAAATATGGCGGTACCGGCAACGCCGCAGAACCGAAAGATGATGGAACAGGAGAAAACCAAATTTGAAATCCAAATTGCCAAAGAAAAGGGCTTGGCCGAAGAAATGGCCAAAAGGCTCGAAGGCGTGGTATGCAAAATTGTTGCAAAAGTCAGTGAAGAAGAGCGCCTCTATGGTTCGGTATCAACGCGCAATATTGCCGATGCCCTTGCCGCTCAGGACATCGAGATCGAAAAAAAGATGATTTTGCTCAACGAACCGATTAAAAATATCGGGACCTATAAGATTCCCATACGCGTCTACAAGGATGTTGAACCTGAAATTATCCTTGAAGTCGTGCCGGAATAAAATCGTAGAACGATTTTATGAAACACCCACAGGTAAACCTGCGGGATCTAAGCCGCCACACTGCGTAGTCGGTTGAGGCTTGTTTTATTGCCTTGCATATGGGATAGGATTTTTAATCTTTCGTCAAACCAAGCGGCATAGCCGCGTTTCACAAAATCGTTACACGATTTTATTTGGGATGAGTTTTTATGGCCGAAAACCCGCTGAAAATCGGAAAAGACCCTTTCCTATATCATGTTCCGCCCCAAAGCCTCGAGGCGGAGGAGTCTATTTTAAGCGCCATTCTGGTAGATAACGATACATTAGCTGAAATTCTGGAAATCCTGTCGCCCAAAGACTTTTACAGATCGTCTCACCAAAAGATTTTCACTGCCATAACCGAACTTTTTTCCCGAAATGATCCTGTTGATCTGGTTACGTTGACCAACATATTGAGAGAACGGGGATGGCTTGAAGAAATCGGGGGAGCAACATATCTTGCGAATCTTGTCGATACCGTTCCATTTGCCGTCAATGCCCAGCACTATGCCAAAATCGTTCATGACAAGGCCTGTTTAAGGCAGCTTATTGAAAAATCAAATGCCATCGCCAAACGATGCTTCGAAGATCGGGGAGATGTCGAAAATGTCATCGATTATGCCGAAAGTTCCATCTTTGAAATATCGGAAAACAAAATAAAACCGGCATTTTATCCCATCGGAAAAATCATTGAGGTCAACATCGATGCCCTCGAAGAACGCCAGGGGAATAAAGCCCTGGTTACCGGCGTTGCCACAGGGTATGCCAAACTTGATGAACTCACCGCAGGGCTGCAAAAATCCGACCTGATCATTCTCGCCGGTCGCCCCGGAATGGGCAAAACAGCTTTTGCCCTGAATATTGCAAAAAATTCAGCCGTTGACACCAATGTCCCCGTTGCCATATTTTCTCTTGAGATGTCCAAGGAGCAACTGTCATTTCGAATGCTTAGCAGTGAAGCGAGAGTCGATTCATCTCGCTTGAGAAGGGGATTCATCACGCAGGATGACTGGATAAAGATTACAGATGCTGCCGGATTCTTGTCCCAGGCGCCGATTTTCATCGACGACTCCCCAAACATCAGCGTTCTTGAAATCCGGGCAAAAGCGCGTCGTCTAAAAATGGAAAACGATATCGGGCTGATTATCATTGATTATCTTCAGCTCATGAAGAGCCGGATTTCCGCCGAGCGCAGAGATTTGGAAATTTCTGAAATTTCACGATCGTTAAAAGCCCTTGCCAAAGAACTCGATATCCCTGTTTTAGCCCTTTCCCAGTTAAACAGAAAACTGGAAGAACGAAGTGATAAACGACCACAGTTGGCCGATTTGAGAGAATCCGGAGCGCTTGAGCAGGACGCCGATGTGGTTGCCTTTATTTACAGAGATGAATTGTATAGCAAGGATGAAAACAGCCCCAATAAAGGAAAAGCGGAAATCATACTTGCCAAACAACGTAACGGTCCCACCGGCACGGCCATACTGACATTTTTGGATACGTACACTCGATTTGAAAATTTCATCCCAAGAGAATAATAATTGGAATTTGTAATTTCAGACGCAACATCACATGGCCGAACCATTTTTCATTAACATGGTCCAAAGGACCAGGTCTTCAATGAGAAACTCTGTTTATAAATCCACATGAAAAAACTTTTCGGGAATATCGGCGGGCTCAAAGCCAGTCATATTCGCAGGCTCGAGAAATTTTACCGCCGACGGCTTCCGCCTCAATTCCTTATTTCATTCGAACTTGCTCGCGATATCAGCAAGCTTTCCCATGAAATACGCCGTCAGATCGGCCTCCTCATAAACCGACAAGGAAAAATAGCCTATGTTATTGTCGGGGATTATCAAAGGATCGTCATTCCTGATACCAGTGATTATCGTGTCGCCCCCGGCCGATTGAGAGGGCTCAGGTGTGTTCACACCCATCTTGTCGATGAGCCCCTCACAACAGACGATCTCACAGATCTCGCCCTGCTGAGGCTTGATATCATGGCGGCAATAACAATGACGGAAACAGGCCTTTTTCATAAAGCCTACGCAGGATATATCCTGCCGAACAGCGCTTATGAGAAACCCTTTCAGATGATAGACCCTTTAAATCCAGGCGAACTGAACATTGGATGTCTTGATCTCATCCAGTCCCTTGAAACCGAACTTGCCCATGCAACATCTTTTCATGAAGCAGATATCGAAACAGAGAGAGCGTTGCTTGTCAGTGTGACGACTGAAGACAGGCAAACCGCCCTTTCTTCTTTGGAAGAACTGAAAGATCTGGCGATATCCAGCGGGATCGAGATTGTGGGAAAGATGCTGCAATCTCGACGGAAAGTAAATTCTAAATTCCTTATGGGCCCCGGAAAACTTCAGGAGCTGATTATTTCAGCACTTCAAAAATGTGCCACATTAATTATCTGTGATCAGGACTTAAATCCTTCACAGATGCGTTCGATAACGGATCAGATAGACCTGAAGGTGATCGATCGAACACAACTGATACTCGATATTTTTGCACAACGGGCACAAACAAAAGAAGGTAAACTGCAGGTCGAGTTGGCACAGCTCAAGTACTTGCTGCCTCGCCTGATTACGAAAAATACGGCCATGTCGCGTCTCACCGGCGGTATCGGCGGACGCGGGCCCGGAGAAACCAAACTGGAAATAAATCGCAGACGCGTCCGCGATCGAATAAAGCGGCTGGAAAATGACCTGTTGCTTGTTCGAAAACAACGATCTCAACAAAAATCAAAGCGAAACAAAAAAGGCCTTCCGGTGATATCCATCATCGGATATACAAATGCCGGAAAATCCACCCTCCTGAATACCCTGACAAAGAGCCGGGTACATACTGAAAATCGACTATTCGCTACGCTGGACCCATCCAGCAGAAGACTTAAGTTCCCTAAGGACATCGAAGTCATTGTTACCGATACCGTCGGATTCATCAAAAATCTCCCCAAGGATTTAATGGTGGCGTTTCGTGCAACCTTGGAAGAGTTGGAGGGCGCGGATCTTCTTCTGCATATCATAGACATCAGCAACCCGCGATTTAAAGACCAGATTAAATCCGTTGAAAAAATTCTGCTCGAACTAAGCTTAGAAGGCATCCCCTTGATCCGTGTTCTGAACAAAATAGATCTGGTAAGTCCAGAAACGACTGAAAAATTAAGTCGGAGTTTTGATGCAACCGCGATATCGGCAAGGGAAGAATCGACCCTGTTGCCGCTGATTGAAAAAATGAAAGAATCCATTCATCACCCGCTTTAATAATTTGTGGTTGACATCGAAAACAAAATGAATATAAATTGTCGAATCCATGAATCTTGGGCTGATAAAAAGAGTCGGCATCGCAGCTGCCTATAAAGGCGGCAGCGTGCTTCTGACTCATTACGGCAAACACCTCAAAGTTTTTAAAAAAGGGATCATTGATCTTGTTACGGAAGCCGATACCGGATCCGAAAGCATCATTATCGACACCATTCGAAAAGTATTTTCGGATCATGCGATCCTGGCTGAAGAAAGCGGATTGAGCAAGGGCAATGCGGATTTCCAGTGGATCATCGATCCGTTGGACGGTACGACAAATTTTGCCCATCAATTGGGGTTGTTCTCGATTTCAATTGCTTTCGCTTTAAAAGGCGAGACTGTTTTTGGACTTGTATTCAATCCGATAACAAGAGAACTTTTTACCGCTGCGAAAGGAGAAGGAGCGCTGCTCAACGGCCGTCCAGTCAGCGTCTCACAATCAAAAACAGTATCTGAAAGTTTTCTTGTCACCGGATTTCCTTATAACTTAAGGGACCACTTTGGCCCTTTGATCATGCGATTTTCAAAGTGCTTGAAAGCCTCTCAAGGTGTTCGAAGACTCGGGTCGGCGGCGATCGATCTTTGTTTTGTAGCCTGCGGTCGGTTTGATGGATTCTGGGAGCAAAACCTTAAACCCTGGGACACCGCCGCAGGAGAACTGATTGCAAGAGAGGCCGGCGCAATCGTCACCGATTTTTCAAACAACCCATTTACCATCGACAAAACGGAAATTCTGGCAAGCAACGGTAAAATTCATAAAGAGATGATTTCGTTGCTTAAAATAGAGGATACGGTATGAAAAAAGAGTTAATGAATCAAATATCTCTCGATGATCATCTTGGCTGTCTCGGCAATTTTAGTATTCAGGATCCATTATGCCAAAAGCTCTGTGCCCTAAACCTTCGCTGCGCTATAGAGAGTGAAAAAAACAGTCGGTTGGAGCTTTTGGAGGATTTAATATCTTATAACGACATGCTAATCAAAGTACAATGACTAGAAGTGGTTTCAAAACCTCCCCTCGTGCTCAATCTCTGTGTTGGACTGAGACGTCCAATCCTCGAAATATTCCCGATATTCCTGCGGTTGGCCGGCCCAGTCCGCCTTGACCTTAAACCCGATTGAAGATTTTGAAACCACTTCTAAAATTAAAGGATTCAAAAATTCTTTTATGCGAATAAATAACCGCAAATGAACGCGAACATTATTAGAAGATAAGAAGGTGCGAAGGTAAGAAGGTTAGCATGTTTAAGAGCCTCCGACCTTCTGATTTTCTCACCTTCTTACTTTCTTTTTAAAGCCATTTGTGTTTAT
>CAZQAF010000100.1:0-11603 GCA_964591175.1 uncultured Desulfobacteraceae bacterium
GCCTCCGGTTAACACCAAGTTCACTTGCCGGGAACCCAATGAGGACTTGGCTAATCGTAACGTTGAATGCTGAAGCCCTATAAAAAAAGAGCCCCTTGGTTCCCAGTCAAGTGCAATGCGATGTTGTAACTTGGTTGCGAGTAAAAAAATGAAATTACTCAATAACAATTTATTTGAGTCCCTTTAATTTGATTGATTCAGGGCTTAAAAATAATTCTTCTCCTTTAAAATATTATATAGAATTGTCTTTTTATCGCTGCGGTCTTTAATGAGACACTTTTAAGCCGGCAAAAGGAATTATTGATAAACCACATATATTTTGCCAATATGCCGTTCTGAATCTTTTTCTAAATTTGTGATATATCATTATGATATCAATTGTAAAGGGGATAAAAACTGAGATATCTATCTTGAGCAAAAAGAATGTTTATTAAATTAAAATAGTCGGAATTGAAGGGAAATCCTATTAAGATGTTTGTATTAACCGCTATTCATTTTAAAAAAGGAGAAAAGGAGAGTTGGAATGAATAAATATTTGAGGTCTTTTTATTTTATTGCATTTATTTTATTGATAACATTAGTTTTTATAAGTTGCGGGCAGCAAAAGGAACAACAATCACAACAAAAGTTAAACGATAGGATGGAACTTGTCAAGCAATCTACTTTAGAAGGGATACTGAAGAAAGGCGAACTTCGTGTCGGTTTTGAAGCTGGATATATGCCTTTTGAAATGACAGACAAAAAAGGAGGATATGTCGGCTTTGACATTGATATGGCCAAAGAAATGGCCAAAGCCATGGGCGTCAAATTCGTTCCGGTAAACACGGCGTGGGACGGCATCATCCCTTCGCTGATTACCGACAAATTCGATATTATTATGAGTGGCATGACCGTCACCCAGGAACGGAATCTCAAAATCAATTTTGCCAACCCGTATATCATTGTCGGGCAAACCATTTTGATCAATAAAAAAGATAAATCAAAAATAAAATCCTATAAGGATCTGAACAACCCCAAGTACATCGTAACATCCAAACTTGGCACCACCGGCGAGCAGGCTGTACAAAGACTGATTCCAAAATGCACTTACAAATCCTTTGAAACCGAGCCGGAAGCAGCCCTTGAGGTGGTTAACGGGAAGGCGGATGCTTTTGTATACGACCTTCCCTACTGCGTTGTTTTTATGGCCCAGCAAGGCGCCGGCAAGCTGGTCTTTCTGGATAAACCCTTCACTTATGAACCGCTTGCCTGGGCAATCCGCAAAGGCGACCCTGATTTTATAAACTGGCTGAACAATTTTTTAAATCAAATAAAAAATGACGGACGGTATGACAGGATCTACAACAAGTGGATAAAGAGTACCGGATGGATTAAAGAAGTTCAGTAGGATCCCTTGGCATCGCCCGAATTGACGGAAGTAGAGGATGTTCCAGATCCTTTTTCAACGGTGTTACAATATCTTGAAAGGAGGCAGCTGGCAGTATGATTGATGTTAAAAATATTTCCAAAACTTTCGTCAGCCATTCAACCGAGGTCAAAGCACTGGTCAATGTTACGGCCAAAATCGATCCCGGAGAAGTTGTCGTTGTCTTAGGACCGTCAGGATCCGGTAAAAGCACGTTTATCAGATGCCTCAATTATCTGAATGTCGCTGATGAAGGAAGCATCATGATCAACGGCATCGATATCCTCGATCCAAAAACCGACATCAACAAGGTGCGCGCCGAAGTCGGTATGGTTTTTCAATCCTTCAACCTGTTTCCCCATAAAACCGTCCTCGAGAATGTGACGCTGGCGCCCATCGTGGTTCGAAAAACACCAAAAGAAGCGGCCGTAAAAAAAGGAATGGCACTGCTTAAAAAGGTGGGCATCCAGGACAAAGCCAACGTCTATCCGGATCAATTGTCCGGGGGCCAGCAGCAGCGGGTCGCCATTGCCCGGGCGCTGGCCATGGAACCCAAAGTCATGCTTTTTGACGAACCGACATCCGCGTTGGACCCTGAGATGGTCGGTGAGGTTCTGGATGTCATGAAGAATCTGGCCAGAGAAGGAATGACCATGGTGGTGGTGACCCATGAAATGGGGTTTGCCAGAGAAGTTGCGGACCGAGTTATTTTTATGGATGAAGGCGCCATCGTAGAAGTCGGTACACCAGAGCATTTCTTCAGCAATCCCACCCATGAAAGAACCAAGCTCTTTTTAAGCCAGATTCTGTGAAAGGTTCAGGGTTCGCGGTTCAAGGTTCAAGGCCGTTGAACGGATACCCCAGGGGACCTGATCAGTTTTATTTCAACCTCCCCACCAAATACCCATCCATCAGCAGGTGGACCATATGATGCAGCACGCACACGACCAGGGCGAGTCCGTACTGGGGGAAAAGCGAGACTTGTAATATTATTGCAAGGGGCAGGGTTTTTTGTCCGCCCATGAAAATGACGCTTTCCCGCCGGCCCTTGCCGAGCTTTAAAAGCTTTGTTAAAACACCGGCGGCAGCCAAAAGGATCCCGTGAAAACTAAACACCAGTAAAATAACGATCCCCACCGATTCGCCGCTGCTGACAATTGCATCTCTTGCCTGGGACATGGCCATCCAGACGATGGCCAGTATCAACAACTGGTTTAGCACCTGCAGCCGGTAAGCGAACCGGTTCACCGAGGATTTTGCCAAAAGTTTCAGGGTCAATCCGGCACAAAGGGGCAAGAAAACATAAAATCCCAGCTTGATCATAATGGCCGGCTTGTCGATGACAACGACCGCCGATCCGCCCAGCAACTCCAACAGCAAAGATAGCGCGACGGGTATGGTGAAAATGGCAAACCCGTTGGCCAAAATAGTAATGGCTAAAGCCTGGGCCATATTGCCGCCGGCCGCTCCGGTCATCACCACGCCGCTGCTCAATGTCGTGGGCATCACGGCAACGAGAAAAATACCGATTAAAATACCGGTTTTCAGCGGAAAGACGCCGAACATCGCAGCGGCGACCGGCGCAACCAGAAAAATGATGATCAGGGCGGCGATAATGCCCTTTACATCCATTAAACCTGACCTTGTCTGCCGGGCATCCAATATCAAACCGGAAAAAAAGAATATCAAAACAATCACGACATCCGGCCCATGATGAACCTTGAGCGATCTTCCGATGCTCGAAACCGTCTCGGTGGTATCCGCCACCGTCACGACAAAAACAAGAAGCAGCCCGATAAGAAACCAGTATTTTTTGATCAAACCAGACAAAATTAAATGCTCCGCCAGGTTTTTTGTTTTTTTCCTTAACAATTTTAGCGTATTATTTCTACAAACAATACTTTTCGGTTGCAATTTTTACGTGGTTAACATAATAACGCACTTAAAAAAACAGTAATCGTTTCACAATTTAAAAACAAATCTATTTTATTATTTACGAGGCAAGACCTTTGAAAAATGTTCATTTTTGTTCAAGTTCAAGCCTCCGGCCAGTAGGGCCTACGCCCCGGAGGGGAAGACGAAAATTTTGAATGATTTTAAAAAAACACAGTTAAACGCCCCTATTCCACCACATGTTGTATCCGGATAACTAAAATTACACCTCCCATTGTGTTTTTCCCTTTACAAAGTGATAAATTCTTGATATTTGTTCTCAAATTTAGCTTCACACAAAAAATGGGATAAGCAGAAAAAATTACAGGAGATTTAATTGAATGAAACTAAAAAAGCTGGAAATAAACGGATTTAAATCCTTTGTTGAAAGAGCCAGTATTGAATTTCCTCCGGGTGTTTCTGCGGTTGTGGGTCCCAATGGCTGTGGCAAGAGCAACATTCTCGATGCAATAAAGTGGGTGATGGGGGAGCAAAGCATCAAACAACTCCGTGGGAAATCCATGGAAGACGTTATTTTTGCCGGCTCCAATGGAAAACCGGCGCTGAATATGGCCGAGGTCTCACTGACCTTGGCCAATGACAATGGCTCGGCGCCCGAAGAACTTAAAGATTTTACCGAAATCATGTTGACCCGGCGGCTCTACCGTTCCGGTGAAAGCGGCTATTTCATCAATAAACAACCCTGCCGGCTGAAAGACATTTATAATATCTTTCTGGGAAGCGGTCTCGGCACAAAATCCTATGCCGTCATTCAACAGGGAAGCATCGGAGCCATTACAGATGCCGGACCGGAAGAAAGAAGGATTCTTATCGAAGAGGCCGCCGGAATCACGAGATACAAGTCCCGAAAAAAAGAAGCGCTCAATAAAGTCAAAGCAACGAACGAAAATATTTTGCGCGTCAGTGATATTATCACGGAGATCAAGCGGCAGATGGCCGGTCTAAAACGCCAGGCCAGGAAAGCCGAACGGTATAAAAAATATCAAAAACGCATCAGAGAACTCGACATCTGTCTGTCGCTTTATCATTATGAAGCATATACCCGCCAAATCGATGAAGCCGCTACATTATTGAATGATCTGAATGATACGGACATCGAGCATTCAACTCAATTGAAAAAACTGGATGCCGCCCTTGAGAAGATCGAGCTCGATCGCGCGGAAAAAAATCGGGAAATTTCAAATCAAAAATCCAGCCTGTACGAAACCCGTCGCGATATTGACCGAATGGAAAACGATAAAACCCATCTTAATAAAGATGTGCAAAGACTTGCCGACGAACGACTTGATCTCGAATCCGCCCGGCAGGATCTGGAAGTAAAAAACAGGGATTTAACGTCAGAAGTCGAGGCGGGTGAAAATCAGAACCTTGACATTCAGGCAGAGATTAAATCCGTAAAATCGACCCTCGAAAAAGAGCAATCGGCATCTCAAAATATAAAAGATGAGCTCTTTTCTCTCAATCAGGAACTCGAAACCTGTAAAGCGAGTTTAATGGATCTTGTCGCCCGGGAAGCGCAGTATAAAAACATCTGTCAAAATGCTGCAAACAGCAAGGAAAGCTTAAAAAGAAGACTCAAAACCATCGCCGAAGAAGCGCTTTCAACCCGTCAAAAAGTCGCTGTCCTCGAAAACAAGAAAACCAAGGCCGAAACACATCTGGCTTCATATCAATCGGAGGTTGAAAAGCTTAAACACCGCATCCTCGAAGTCCAAAATCAGCTCCGGGAAAAAAATGTGTCCCTGGGAGAGCAGGTCAGACAGGTTCAGACCCTCGAACTGGAACGAAACAAGACCCGATCTGCGTATACCACATTAAAGAAAATGGAAAACAGTTTCGAGTGGTACAAAGACGGTGTCCGGGCGCTGATGATAAAAAGCCGGGCCATCCAAAAAGGCGGTGTATCCGGCAGTCTGAAAAAAGAAGTGAGCGACGGCATTTTGGGGCTCACGGCGGACATCATCGAACCGGACCCTTCTTACGGACCCGCGGTGGAAGCGACTCTTGGAGAATCCCTTCAGTACATTCTTGTCAAAGATCAAAAGACGGCTGTGGGAAGTATCGATTATCTTCATACATCCGGAGAGGGAAGAAGCGGTTTTATTCCGGTTTCAGCCGTCAAAAAAATAGGATCGACCCGCCAGCCTCGAACGGATCATCCAAATTACCTTTTGAAACATGTTTCCGTAAAAGAAGGATTTGAAGAAATTGCAGAAGCCATTTTAGGACATGTCGTTGTTACCGCTGACATTGAAGAAGCTCTGGAGATATTCAACCGCAACGGAACACTGCAAACCGTCGTGACCCAAAACGGAGACCTTATTTCCCATCAGGGAATCATGGTCGGCGGCGGCAAAGATAATTTATCGGGTATCCTTGCAAAAAAACAGGAACTCAAAGATTTTGAACGCAAGATCAAAGACCTGGACGTTAAATTCGAATCTGCGCGAGAGCGCCAAACAGAATTGGAATCCCAAGCAAGAAATATCGAAAGCAACCTTCAAAAACTCAGGGAATCGGAAAATAAAGCCAAAGATAACGCGATCGAAGGGGAAAAGGCGCTTTATAGAGCATCCGAAGATCTTAAAAACGCGCTTCGGCATCTTGAAATTGTTCGCCTGGAACACGAACAGCTTTTGGGCGAAGAATCGGATGTGGATGAAGAAGTCGCCAAATATAACAAAGCGGTTGCTGAAATTGTCGACCAGGTCAAACATGCACAAGATCTCGTCTCCGAAAAGCTGGAAGAAATCAGCGCGGTTTCGTCCGAAATGGAATCCTTCAACCAGAACATCGTCGACCTTCGGCTTGAACTCACCGCTTTAAATGCCAGATTTGAAAACAGCAACAATACATTAAGACGTCTGAAAGAATTTCTAAACGACGGAATTCAACGGATTGATCAGATTTCACAGGAGCTTATTCGGAAAAGGCAAAAAAAGCACCAATTGGAAGAAAAAATAAAGGAATACGAACAAACGCTTTCCGGCAGGTACGCCGCGTTGAAGGTCCTTGAAAATGCGATTGAACATAACGAGGCGGATTATAATGCCATTGATGCCAAGCTGAAAGAAAATGACGGCATCAAATCCGAGATCCAAAACGAGCGTGGAAAAATTGTACAAAAAATAAGATTGGTTGAACTTGAACAATCGCAACGGCAGATCAAGCGAGAAAATATTTCAAACCGGCTGCAGGAAAACTATCACCAACCCGTCGCGCTGCTTCGGACGGAATTTGAACATTTAAAAATTGAAAAAGACTTTCGCGCAGACGAAATAGAAGATGAACTTGGTCGTACCAGAGACAAAATCGCCAGCTTCAATGATGTCAATCTGGGCGCCATCAAAGAGTATGAACAGCTCAAAGAGCGCTTTGATTTTCTGAATGAGCAGCGCGAGGACCTTGTCAAAGCCCTCGGCGATCTCCATAAGGTCATCAACAAAATAAATAGAATCAGCCAGGAACGTTTTTTGGAGGCTTTCGAAAAGGTCAACGATAAATTGAAAGAAGTGTTTCCCCGCCTTTTCGACGGCGGCTCTGCAAGACTTGTCCTGACGGAACCGGATGACCCTCTTGAAACCGGTATAGAGTTTATGATACACCCGCCCGGGAAGAAACTGACGAGAATGAGCCTCCTTTCCGGCGGAGAAAAAGCACTCTCCGCCATTGCTTTGGTCTTTTCGATTTTTTTAATTAAGCCGGCATCCTTCTGCCTCATGGATGAAATCGATGCATCCCTCGACGAAATCAATGTCTTTCGCTTTAATGATTTGCTGAAAATTATCGGTGAAAACTCACAGATTATCATGATCACGCACAATAAAAAATCGATGGAATTTGCGGATACGCTTTTCGGCATCACCATGGAAAAAAAGGGGGTTTCCAAAATCGTATCCGTCAATCTTACGCAAAAAGAAGCATAAAGTTTATTATGGCACTCAGCTGGTTCAAAAAAAAGAAAGGCCCGCAGGAAGAACCTGCGGACGTTGTACAGAAAACCGACGAGGTTTTTAAAACCCCGGATACGGATAGTGACGCCGAAGTCCGGCCGTTGGAAGGTGATGAGGCCGCCGAGGATGAAAAGCCCGAAATTGAAATCTCCGCTTCTTCCAGCATCGAGGCTCAGGACATCGATCATGCCGTCCCTGAACAGACAACAGGATTTTTTAACCGCCTGAAAAACGGCCTCTCCAAAACCCGAAAACTTCTTTCTACCGACATCAACGACCTTTTTGCAGGAAAAGGAAATATCGACGATCAATTACTGGAGGAGCTTGAAGAACGTCTCATTACATCGGATCTCGGGGTTCAGACAACCATGGATCTTATCCGAAGCGTCTCCGGAAAATCGTCGAAAATATCAGGGCCCGACCAACTCAAGGAAGTGCTGAAAGAAAAGATTCTTGAATTGCTCAGTGCAACGATAACGCCGCCGCAACACGCGGCGGACAAACCCCATGTCATCATGGTTATCGGTGTCAACGGCACGGGAAAAACAACGACCATCGGGAAGCTGGCCGCAAAATTTTCAGCATCCGGCAAAAAAGTGATTGTCGTCGCCGCAGACACGTTCAGGGCCGCCGCCATAGAGCAACTTACGATCTGGGCTGAAAGGGCCGGTGTTGAAATCATAAAGCATAAAGAAATGTCGGATCCGGCGGCTGTCGCTTATGACGGCATTGAAGCCGCTGTTGCCAGAAACGCGGATATTGTGTTGGTGGATACTGCGGGAAGGCTTCATACCAAAAAGAATCTGATGGAAGAACTTAAAAAAATAAAACGAACGATTTCAAAAAAAGTTCCCGGAGCACCTCATGAAATTCTATTGACCCTCGATGCCACAACCGGTCAGAACGCTCTGGCGCAGGCCCAACTGTTCAATGATGCGCTTGAAGTTACAGGAATCGCCCTTACGAAACTCGACGGAACGGCCAAAGGCGGAATTGCCGTCAGTATCTGCAGCACCCTCGAGATTCCGTTAAACTATATCGGCATCGGCGAAAAAATTGAAGACCTCCAGGAATTTAATCCCATTGAATTCGTGAACGCCCTTTTTTAGATCAGTGCTGACCGGTCGAGTGCGTGTTATGAAAAAAGCATCGTTTATTCTTGCCGAGTCAGGTTTTTTCAAGATTACTTTTCGCAAACCCAACTGAAATGCCGATCTGTACGATGAATCGAGAAAAAAGACCCTGTAAATGCAGTTTTGAGTTGACACGGTAAAATTAGTCATATATGGAGCTAGAAAGAGGAACTTATTGACATCAACCAAAAACCAAAAGGGGGAAAATCATGACAAAAGCTGAACTGGTGGAAACTATGGCTAAAGATGCGGGCATTTCCAAGGTTGCCGCTTCAGCCGCTCTGGACTCTTTCATGGCCAATGTAACGAAAGCCTTGAAGAAAAAGAATGGAAAAGTAACATTAGTCGGGTTTGGAACCTTTGCCAAAGTCCGACGAAAAGCGCGAAAAGGACGCAATCCTCAAACCGGTGAAGCAATCAAGATTAAAGCATCCAATGTCGTAAAATTCAAACCCGGAAAGAAACTCAAGGACGCCATATAACCCTAAGCTTTTTCGGACGGCTTACTTTTCTATTGGCAAGTAAGCCGTTTTTTATTGTGGCTTCTAATAGGTTATTTCAAAGCCGTTGAACTCACCGGTATACTCCTGCCGGTTTACTTCAAGGCGCTCCACCTTCGCAATGGGCGGGCCTTTCTTGCACCATTCAAGAATCGATGCAACGCTTTGTTCAGGACCTTCAAATACCGCTTCGACCGTCCCGTCCCGTTTATTGCGCACCCACCCGAAAACCCCGAATCCATCCGCCGCATGTTTCGTCTCCCACCTGAAAAAAACACCCTGGACTCTTCCGGAAATAACGGCATGGGCTCTTGTTTTATTCTCCATCCTTATACCCCCCGGGATTTATTGATGATGTATGATTGTTGATTGTTAATCATACTGAAGCGGTCATGTTTTCAAAAGGCAAAGATCCTACCTAAATTCTTATATAAGTTTATAGGAATCAACGTTCCAGAGTCGGATTTTCCATTTATTTGGATAACGGATACCTTTGAACAACATCGTCAGCCACTCGCCATCAATTCTTTCATCTTATTTTCATCAATGATGTTAACGCCGAGTTCTTCTGCTCTGTTGAACTTGGACCCGGGTGATGCGCCGACGATCAGATAATCGGTGCTCCGGCTCACGGACCCGCTCACCTTCCCTCCGAGTGATTCAATGCGTTTTTTGGCTTCATCTCTGGTCATCGTTTTGAGAGTGCCGGTGAGAACAAATGTCTTCCCCGAAAGCATGTTCTGTTTCTGGTCGGAAACCTCAAGAATCCGGATTCCAGCGTCCATCATGTCCTCGACGATCTCCTGGTTTTCATGCTGTCCAAAAAAGTCAGCGATACTCTGTGCAACCGCGGGCCCGATCTCGTGAACCGATTTAAGTTTTTCAGGTTTTGCCGTTATTATATTTTCAAAACTCTTAAGCGTCCTTGCAAGGATTCCCGCCACGTGCTCTCCCACATGCCGGATGCCCAATGCGTAAATAAACCGGTTCAAGGGTATCTCTTTGCTTTGTGCAACGGCTTGAACAATATTGGCGGCGGATTTAGACCCCATCCGTTCGAGATCTTTCAACACATCTTCGTTCAGCCGAAATATGTCGGCATAGGAACGCAACAGTTTTTTCTCCACCAACTGCTCGACCAGTTTATCGCCCAAGCCATCGATATCAAAGGCCCCCTTTGAAGCGAAATGTTTAATCCGCTCCTTTACTTGTGCCGGGCACGACGTGTTAACGCACCGTACCGCCGATTCATTTTCGGACCGCACGACCGACGAGCTGCAAACCGGACAGCTACGGGGCATATTAAATGTTTTTTCTTCTCCCGTACGCCTGGAAGTGATGACTTTAACCACTTCGGGAATCACATCTCCGGCTCGCTGGACCAGCACCGTATCGCCGATTCTGATGTCTTTTCTCTTTATCTCATCTTCATTGTGCAAGGTTGCCCGGCTGACCGTCACACCGCCGATTTTTACCGGATCCAAATGCGCCACGGGTGTCAGTGTCCCGGTTCTTCCGACCTGGACATCGATATCGACGATTCGCGTGGTTTCTTGAATCGCTTTGAACTTATAGGCGATGGCCCATCGGGGACTCCGGGATGTCGCGCCGAGACGGTGCTGGTAATCAAAACGATCGACCTTGACGACCATGCCGTCAATATCGTAGGACAAAATATGACGTTTTTCACTGAGATCCCTGTAACACTCGATCACTTCCCGGATGGTGATTTTCGGCCGGATCAGGGGATTGATCTTGAACCCGAATTCCCGTAAAGCAAGCAGCACATCCCAGTGTGACGCCAGTGTAAGATCCGTAACCCTTCCCACACCATAGACAAATATCTCTAACGGCCGTTTGGCGGTAATCTTGGAATCGAGCTGCCTTAAGGAACCGGCGGCCGCATTTCTCGGATTGGCAAACGGCGGCAGGTTTTCTTCCAGGCGCTCCGCATTTAACCGTTTAAACGCATCTTTAGCGATATAAACTTCCCCTCTGACTTCAAGTAGCAATGGCGCCTTATTCTCTTTGGTGTTGTGTAACATCAAAGGAACAGCGTTAATGGTCCTGACGTTCGGCGTAATCAGTTCACCGCTGAAGCCGTCGCCACGGGTGGCCGCGGTAACCAGCCGGCTGTTTTCATAAACCAGCTCCACAGCAACGCCGTCCATTTTCGGTTCTGCGGTATATATAATTTCACCGTCGACATTCAGGTTTTTTTTAATGCGCCGGTCAAACTCCATGATGTCGTCGTCGTTGAATCCATTTTCAAGACTGAGCATCGGCAGCGAATGTTCAATGGTTTCGAATTTTTCAACCGGCGGCGCCCCAACCCTCAAACTCGGGGAATCCGGGCTCGAAAGTTCCGGATGACGCGTTTCCAGCTCGATCAGCTCCTGCATCATCCGATCATACTCGGCATCGGATACTTCCGGATCATCCAGAACATAATACCGATAATTATGTCGATGGAGCGCTTTTCTCAGCTCTTCGATACGTTTGGGTATTGACGAATCCATTTGGGCAACTGACCGCTTAAAATAGAATTAAGTTTTTGTTGAAAAGCACTCGAGCCAAATTGAAAATCAACGATTGAGAATATATTATCACTGCGGCCTGGCCAGCTTTGACAGTTCTTCTTTTGCTTCATCGATGATTT
>CAZQAF010000101.1:0-7343 GCA_964591175.1 uncultured Desulfobacteraceae bacterium
TGGACAATAATGGTGATTCTGATCGTGTTGTTCATTCTGAACTTCGTATTTATTTTCGACTTTATTAAATCAAAGTCCTATAAGAAGGTGGCATAAAAGGTTTGAATCGGCTATGTTAAACAGTCGGCCGGTGCACGGTGTTGGGTATGCCGTGCACCGGTTATTTTGGACGGGGGTTTCCGTTCGGAGTTCAGAGTTCGGCAAGGCTTGCCTGCTGCGAAAGCCACGAGCAGGAAAGTTGGTTCAGTCAGCGGGAATTTCCCGCGACTATCGTAAAATATGGTATATTATATTGTTGTCGAATGGTGTTAAAACATTGCACGTTGAACGGGAAACCCGGAACCGCGAAGTTTAGGAGGCTACGGAGCATAACATGATTTCATCGCTTTATAGGTGGATTCGGCGCTTCTTTGCCGATTTTGACGCAACACATCGAGAAAAAGCCGCAGCACTCACTGTCATAGAGATGGAGGAGCTGGAAAATATTTTTGCGCTGTTACTATTGGGCGCCTTTACGGGTGTCCCGTCCCCGCCGACTTTTCTGGCTGTGGAATTGCTTCCGTACATGGATCGGGAATTAAAGATCCTTTGCAAGCGGGCAAACGATTGCAGCGATATGTTGGCTGAAATGTGCGGCACCATTGGGATAGACTAGATGAAAATTCTTTTTTTTACCGGCAAAGGCGGGGTGGGGAAATCGACGATGTCCGCGGCTTCGGCGCGGCAACTGTCCGACAAGTATCGGGTTCTCATTGTATCCCTGGATCCGGCGCACAATCTCGGCGATATCTTCGGTGTTGTTCTCAGCCACAAAAAACATCGGTTTACCGATTCTCTTTTTCTCAAAGAGGTGAATCTTCAGAAGCTTTGCCGGGATTATCTCCAGCGGGAAACCCGGGTGTTGACCGACACTTACCGGTATCTTCAAACCATAAACCTGGACAACTATTTCTCGGTTTTGAAATATTCGCCGGGTATTGAAGAATACGCACTTTTGACCGGTATCGAAGAAACCATCAGGTCCGAAAAAGATTTCGATTATATTGTCTTTGATACACCGCCCACGGGGTTGACACTGAGATTTCTTGCACTTCCCTGGATTACGGTGACATGGATCGACCGGCTCATTCAGATCAGACGGGACATTTTGGGAAAAAGGCACACGATTTATCGAATTCGCGGTATACTCGACGATAAGGAAACCATCTTAAGCTACGATGAAAATGATGATGATATATTGAAGCGCCTTAAAAAACTCAAAGAAAACTATCAAGATCTTTCCTCACTCCTTCAAGGCGAAGATTGCGGCATCGTCCTCGTTTACAATCCCGATACGCTATCGCTGAAGGAGTCGAAGCGACTTATCGACGGTTTTCGAGACCTGAAACTTCCGCTGCGGCTTTTGATTAACAATAAAATTCAAACAAAATACAAGACTATGGCGGATCACGTGGATTCAGCAATGCAGGCTCTCGCACCAGAGGTTCCCATCCAACGTGTGGCCTTCTCGGAGAGTCTCCTTGACGGGAAAAACAGCACATTATACGATATTCCGGAAATCATTTTATCTCCGCTTGAAATGAAATAAGGCAAAAAAAATGGGAAACACTGCGGATATTCTCCATCAGCCGATCTTTTTTCTTTTTATCGGGTTCAGCGTTTTGCTGACACTCGGGTATTTCTGGGGGCGCCGTTCAAACAGAAGAATCTACCGTTCGGCCTTCAGCGATCTCGTAGCCGTCGTCAAGCCGGATGATCGCAATTTTACCAACATCGGCGGTGCCATCGGGTTCCACGCCAATTTGTTCATCAAAAAAAAGGGGACACTTTGTTCCCGTGTGGATGCAACCATAACGCTGTTGCCGAGACATTCCTGGCTTTATCTGCCCATTTCAAAACTGCTTCGAAAATATGATCGCCTTTTCATCACCCTCTATTTGAAAAAACCGCCTTGGGAAGAGGCGCATTTGATAGAAAACAAATACAGCAAATTCATGGGTTCGAAGATCGAAAATGCGCATCTTATGCATCATGAAACCGTCAAATGGGAAACCCTCGATTTTCACCTCTACTATCACAGCCAAAAGATGCGCGAGAAGCTGCTGTCCTTTATGAAAACAAATCCTGCGCCGGGCGTCATCCGGCACATCGCTCTCGTTCCTGAACAGAAAAAAGGATTTATCTTCATGATTCCAAAGAAGGAGCAGGTGGCACGCTATTTCGCTCCGATTTATCACTGGCTTCCCACGGTCTTAAAAGAATAACCCCTAACAACAATGTCAACTTCGGAAAGGGAGAGTCAATGGAAACTTTTGGAAGCACCACAATGGTTTCCGTATTGCTCGTGATTATTGCGATCAGCGTTTTTATTGCCTTTTCTTTTCACTCCGGCATCCGAAAAAACAAAGAGACTTGCACCGTTGTTTTTAACGAACTCGTAAAGGTTTTTAAACCCGACGACCGGACCTTCACCAATATCGGAGGCGCTGTGGGACATCACGGCACTTTCACTTTCAAAGAACGGGGTCCGGTTTCTCGGATCGATGTCACACTAACGCTGCTTCCCAGGCATGCGCCATTATATATGCCCATCTCGAAACTTTTAATGAAATATGACCGGCTGTTTATTTCCGCTTATATGAGGTATCCGCCACCCGGCGAGGGCCACATCATCGAAAAGGGATATAACGGATTTCGGGGACCTGAAATCACCAACATCTCACGGCTTCGCGGGATGGAATTTAAGTGGGGTGGTTTGGATTTTTTCCTTTACTTCGAACAAGACCGGATGATGGATCAATTCAAAACACTTATGGCATCCCTCCAAGATCCAGGACCCATCAGACACATTGCGATTGTCCCTGATCAAAGAAGGGGATTTATTTTTATGGGGCTTCAAAAAGAACCCATTGGAGCCTATCTGGCGCCGGTTTATGACTGGTTGTTTCGTGTTTTCGAACCATACGAGTAAAATTTCCTTCTATACAATTTCTATGTCTAGCTCCGGAAACTCTTTGTTGAATTCTTCGGTTAAAGCTTGCAGTATGTCGGATAACAAAAGGCCTTGAATGATCTTGCAGCATTTGGGCGTACGCCGGTTTTGGGCATTTAACATAACAAACAACTTCTTCTTTTCTTCACTGTATCGAAGCCGTTCCACCAACCCCAGTTGTGCAACGGGAAGACCGGTAACCGGTTCCTTGACACGGTCTAAGACCGCATCGATTTTTTGTTTCATTTCCAGCGTCATCATGATGATATGCATTGCCGTATTCAGTGATGCACTTTCTTTTCTCATAAAAGGGACGATATTCACAAACATACTGTAGCATAACTGAAAATTTTCAGCCAGTCCGTTTATCGATATGCCTTGCCGTCATACTTGACCAGTCTCATATTTAACATGCTTGCAAAAGGTGATTATATTTATTAGACATGGTGCTTTTCAACCATTATCATCAAAGGTATATTATATGGACTCTCGTGAATCTCGTATTCTCGTTGCCACCTGTTATGGCCATTTTATGAGCCATTTCAACATGCTGGTGTTTCCGGCTGTGGTGCTTCCCCTGGCCAACCGGCTGAACATGAGCATGGGATATATTTTAGGTCTTTCCTTCTGGATGTATTGTCTGTTCGGGATTACCGCCCTTCCCTGGGGTATGATCGCCGATCGTTGGGGCAGCAAACCCCTCTTTCTGATCTACTATCTCGGCGCCGGTCTCAGCGGTTTGGCGGCAGCGGTATGGATCGACCATCCGGCGAAGTTCTCTTTGGCTTTGGCAATGATCGGCCTGTTTTCAGGTATCTATCACCCCATCGGTTTGGGAATGATTTCAAAAGGAATCAAACGGATCAGTTTGGGATTAGCTTACAATGGCATGTTCGGAAGTCTCGGACTCGCCACGGCCCCTTTGTTGACCGGTGTGGTCAACTGGATTTGGGGACCGTCGGCGGCATATCTCTTTCTGGGCGTGTTGAATCTTTTAGGTGTCGGTCTGATTGCCGTTTTGCCGAGTATGGAGGAAGTCCATGGACCTGCCGGCAAAGCCTCCGGAAACGGTAACGGCTTTTTAGTGGCATTTTTTATCCTGCTGGGGGCCATGATGCTCGGCGGGGTGGTTTATCGAGGCGCAACGGTCATTCTGCCGGCTTATTTCGAATTGAGAAATCAGGCCATTTTTCATTGGATTCATTCGGCCGCCGGGATCGGCTTGTCGAAAAACCTGGTGGCCACCGCGCTTGTATCCTTCATCTTCATCGTGGGGATGCTGGGTCAATACACCGGCGGCCGAATAGCTGAGCGTTATGATCTCAGGTTCTGTTATCTTGTTTTTCATGCCATTACAATACCCGCTGCGCTCTTAATGGCAATCGCCGCAGATATACCCCTGGTCATCCTGGCGCTGATCTACTTTTTCTTTTTAATCGGTATGCAGCCCATTGAAAATACCCTCGTAGCAAAATTCACGCCAACAAAATTTCGCCACTCAGCCTATGGATTGAAATTCATTTTGACCTTCGGTGTGGGAGCCCTTTCGATAAAGATGATCAAAGCCATCGAGACGGCCGTTAATATTGAAGCGGTTTTTTATGCCTTGGGGTTGACTTCCGTCGTTCTGGTGGGCGTCATCGTCCTTCTGATTTACCGGACCCGGCAGGATGAACAACACGCGATTTAGAAAACAGTTTGTATAGTCAACGACCAACTGCGAAGCGGGTGGCTTGAGTTTGTTCACCGCTTTATGGCGGACAAATGCAAAAGCACGCCTGCCTGCAACACTCTCGCTTGCGAGGCGGGCGAGCCGGTGCTTTCGATGTTGAACTTGAGACCTTTGCAAAATGCTCATTTTTGTTCAAGTTCAAGGAAGGCGATAATTTTAACCGCAGGAATACATTGAGTATTTTGAGGATTAAAATTTGAGCCTGACGTAGAAATTGGGCAAAAAGGGGCTTTTTGCATAGGTCTCAACCTGCATCCGGGTGCTAAGCACCCGGCTTGTTTTGCAAGAATCAGCAGGTATACGGATAAAAATGGTGATAACAGAAACCGGCGGGATCGCTGTACTGAAGCTCCGTATCGATCATGCATTGCCCGATGGTGTTTTTGGAAACCTCTTCGTAATCCGATCGGCTTTCTTCTTCTTTTTTGCATGCCATGCAGATGGCCTGATGATCATATACGGAAAGTATCCTGGGATCTTTCGGTTCCATTTTTTCGTTGCATCGGTCGCATTGAATGGCACATGCCAGTTTTTCTACCCACTCATCCTTCATGGTCGCCGTCTCCTTGTATTCATTTAGAAGCCATCTCAAAAAAGTCTTTTCGTCCGATATCGGCGTTGAGTCCTCGTCTCAATTCCTCGACATACCTGAGTATGCGTGTCGAAGATCCCGTCAACAGACGGGATGGGTTGATCCTCGGCCTCGTCTTGATCTCGACCGAAAATCCTAATTTTGAGATGCTTCTAATACTATCAAAATATTGATTTTTGAATCTTCTTGTCAACAATTATCGTACATTCTGATGATCTCGCCGGTGCCCTTTCCTTCAACGCTTTTGACATAGCCGTTGATGACTTTTCTCATGGGTATGGGATTGTGACCGGGGAAATAAGCCTCATATTTTTGTATGGCGTCCTCGACCAGACCCGAAGAAACGGCATTGATTCTGATCCCGTTTTTCAATTCCAGGGATGCCGCTTTGACAAAACTGTGAATACCGCCGTTGACCATAGCGGCGCTGGTCGTTAACACAACAGGATGATCGGCCAATATTCCCGTGGTCAAGGTAAAAGAGCCGCCGGAATTCAAATAATGCTGACCGATTCTGACCAGATTCACCTGCCCCATCAATTTGCTGTTCAATCCGATGTGAAAGTCTTCTTCGGTCATTGAATCAAAGGCCGCCCATTTGGCTTCGCCGGCAATACAGATCACTGCATCGACATTTCCAACGGATTTGAACATTTTTTCGATCGATTCGCTGTCGGCAATATCTACGTTAACATCGCCGGAATTTCTCCCACCGATGATAATTTCATGCTTGTTCGAGAAATGATCACTGACCCTTTTACCGATGGTTCCTTTCCCGCCGATGATTATAATTTTCATGGCTGCTCCGTAAATTAATTTGAAAAGCAATCAGCAGATCAGCACCAATCCGCAAACATTGGCCATTGGAGTTTCGGTTGAATCCGTGTCGTGAGCGGTCCAGTTCATCTTCCATTCGGCTGTTTTAAACAGCTTTGCCACATTGACGCCGAATCCGGACATCGAAGGTCTTGCATGCTGAGGATTTCTGCATTTTCCCTTTTCAGAAAGCGCCAAACATTCCCTGTGGTCATGGCAAAATATTTTTTTGCATGAACCGCCTGCATAGGCCTGAGCATCCACAAATCCCATTTTAACGGCAGATGTCTCGACACCGGACGCTATTTCGTGGAGCAGTTGAAAGACCTCGCGGCGTTCACCGGAATAAAGCACTTCAGAAGGAACGTCGATTTTGAAAAAAATAGCCTGATTAAACTTTTCAAGCACTTGTTTGAATACAAAAGGTCCCGAAACTTGCGGTGGGCAGCTTTTTGACAGTCCGTAATTTTCACACCGCGGTTCCCGGCACATGTCGGCCAGGTGATGATCAACGACAATATCTCTTGCTGAAATAATCTTAGCCTCACTGGCGCCGGACTGTTGTGCATCTTGAATTAACGCTTTTAGTTTTTTATTGTTTTTGTTCATTGTTCATGGAAGCATATCGATTAAATTTATTCTTGGCAACTGTTTGGAAACACGCGTTCCGTGGCGGACCATTTCAGTCGATGGTGCCGGTCAGTCCTCGTCGGTGACGATCTGGCCGGTAATGTTGTCAACGATCACAGGGGTTTCAAAGTAGGTCACAGACGGTGAAGCACCATACTTGTCCAGGATAAATTGCTTCCACTGATCTGTATAAAGGCGTTCGGCCTCCTCTTTCGTATTCCACAGATATACACCGCCGGCTGTCCCGCCATCTTGTGAAAGTACGTAATACTTACGAATCAGTCCCTGCGTTTCCGTGTATTTCGGCGCCGTACCCGAAAACATTTCTCGTGCCGTTTCGCGAGAAATCGGTTGTGGCAGCTTGAACTGTACAAGTGCTGTAATCATCTCGATCTCCTTTCAAAATATTTTAGATATAAATCCCGGCAGGGACTTGGCTATTCCTTTTGGTTTCCGTTTGCCCCGCCCCTGAAAGGGATAATCCGGATTCTTGTCGATTGCAACCCATCATGATCTTTTTCAATGATCTTTGCAAGGTTCTTTCCGATGCGATAAGCCTTTTTTAGATAGTGGGGTTTTTG
>CAZQAF010000101.1:7443-11413 GCA_964591175.1 uncultured Desulfobacteraceae bacterium
TCTTTGCAAGGTTCTTTCCGATGCGATAAGCCTTTTTTAGATAGTGGGGTTTTTGTGAAGACTGTCAATCATCAAGAACAGCATCTCTGGCCGTTATAAAAGCCTGTACCGATCGATCAACATCCTCCGATGTTGTCGCCCAGGAACAAACGCTAATCCGAATCGCCGGCTTATCCTGCCAATTTGTCCCCCCGCACCAGCATTCGCCCGAGGCTTGAATGCCGGCAAGGGTCCTTTCGGTTTCAGCGGGTGTATCACAGGCGACGAGTACCTGGTTGAATACGACCTCATTTAACACGCGAAATCCGTTTTCCGCCAACTGCTTGGCAAATTGTGTTGCGCATTCGCATAGTCCGTCCACCAGCTCGGCAACACCGTTCCGGCCCAAAAACCTGAGTGTGGCCCACAATTCGACGGCTCTGGCCCGCCGGGACATATCCGGCGTGTACAGCATGCTGTCTCTGTTTTCGCCGTACTGAATATATGCACCGGTCGCCTGCATGGATGCTGCCAGTGCATCCCGATTTTTACACAAAATGATGCCGCAGTCATAAGGGGTATTGAGTGTTTTATGCCCGTCTACCGACCACGAATCCGCCTTTTCAATACCTTTGGCAAGATGTTTTTTGGTGGGGGAGGCAGCCGCCCACAGTCCGAAAGCCCCGTCAATATGGACCCAGGCGCCGGCCGATAGCGCCGCATGGCAAACGTGCTCAAAATCATCGAATGAACCGGTATTGACATTACCTGCCTGTAAGATAACCAGGGTGCTGGAATCCAATTGGGGCAGGCAGGTCGCATCCAGCCGGCCTTCGGCATCGGCAGGTACAAGCTCAACCCGATTTTTTCCAAGACCCAATAAGGCCAATGCCTTAAAGACGGTGCCATGCGCCTGTTGGCTGACGACAACCCGAACCGGGGGTGCGCCGAACAGTCCGTCTTCGTTCACATCCCATCCTTGATTCTTTAGAATTGCATAACGTCCTGCCGCCAAACCGCACGTGGTGGCAATCGATGTTCCACTCACAAAACCAGCCACTGTTTCGGATGGCAAACCCAATAAATCACGCACCCATTGCTCGCAAACGTGTTCCAATTTGGCAACGGTCGGCGAAATTACATATAGTGCCGGATTTTGATCCCAGATATCTGAAACCCAGCGGGCGGCCAAAGCAACAGGGACTGCGTTGCCATTCACAAACCCAAAATAACGGCCACCGGTTTGCGCAACCGTTGCCGGTGAGCCATACGCATCGAGCCGTTTTAAGATATCCGTCGCCGACTGGGATTGCCGGGGGAGTGGCTCATCAAAGGCAGCCAATTTGTCGATGGTTTCTTCGTCGGGGAATACCGGCCGGCGATTCACGTCGTCCATATATGCATAGGCATATGATCTGGCCTGTTCGAACAGCATCTTATCTGCAATTTGAGCAAACATTTTGTCTCTGATCGAGGGGGGCTTGGTTTTCAAAATTATCCTCCGGCGGTTAATAAAATTTTCTGCCAATGTTCCACGACTTTAATGACGGCAGCGTGGGAGTTGTCGTAAAACAGCCTATTTCACCGATCGCGGCGATCTAACCAGCATCCGGTGACAATTGGGGTTCGAAGGCCTGTTTCGTAAACATTTCCATGTCGATGACCCCGCTGCAAACCCGAACAACCGGTCCTTCGATGGTTGCAGTCAAATCCTGCGAAAAATTGACGCCGATGTCGCCGCCGGGCATATGCACGATAACTTTTGATCCGCAAAGGCCCAGTTTGTGGGCGACTGCCGCTGCCGCGGTGCTGCTGCTGCCTGATGCAAGGGTATACCCTGCCCCGCGTTCCCAGATCTCGATCCTGATATTATTATTGTCGATAACCTCCATGAATTGGACATTTGTCCGGTTGGGGAAACGCGGATCCGTTTCAATCATAGGGCCATATCTTTTGGCAATATCCGATGTCGGCTTTTCACAAAGAACGATGCAATGAGGATTACCCACTGTAGCGGCACAGTACTCGAAAATACGGTCTTCGATTTCCATCCGCTCTTTAAGAACTTCTCGCGGGCTGCCGGCAACAGGTATCTTCGTGCTGTCGAAGCTGACAATTCCCATTTCAACGATCACATTTTTGCCGTCAGGAGACACTTCGCAACTTACCGCACCTCCAGGAGTCTCCACAGTGAACGGCTGGGTCTTTATCAACCCCTCGTCCCGGAGATATCTCGCGAAAATGCGCAGCCCATTTCCGCTCTTCTCAGCCTCGCTGCCATCGGGATTGAAGATTCTCAACCCGAAGTCACAGGTTTCGCTTCGGAGAGGGCCCATCAGGATCCCATCGGATCCAACACCGTAATGGCGATGGCAGATCATTTTGATATGTCTTTTGT
Source organism: uncultured Desulfobacteraceae bacterium (assembly GCA_964591175.1). Classification (GTDB taxonomy): domain Bacteria; phylum Desulfobacterota; class Desulfobacteria; order Desulfobacterales; family UBA11574; genus UBA11574. The sequence continues at coordinate 9,821 of CAZQAF010000101.1, forward strand.
CGAGATCGTTTTCAAATTCGGGAAACGGCATGACCAGATAGTCATTTCCAAGTGCGTGGTATTTTGAATATTTCATCTTTTAAGTTCGAACGTCGAACAGAGGGAAGTCCTTTGTCTTTATCCGGCGGCGTTCATAGACTGAGCCGATGATGTCTCCGGCGATCGCTCCGATCATGAGATTCTTCTCCGTCGAATCCGGATCATTCCAGGTGTCCACCCGCTTCTGCTTGTAACAGCACATCCTCAATTGCAGCCACAAGGCTCCGAGCGGCTTGCTCGCTGAGTTCTACAGCAACCCTTGCCCCCGGACCCAAGTCTTCATTGACGAAATCAATATTCAGTGCATGTTCCATGGAAATGTGGAACGGGTGATCATAGGAAACATTCGCCTGATTGAGCGTAAACCACCCTTTTGTTCCTTTGCCGCTGCCATCGATATTAACTTTTTTGACAATCATTGTACACATTTTAGTCTTCCTTTCTGATTCTTACAAAACAAACCGGGTGCTTTTCACCCGGATGAAAGATATTTCCCCAAGAAAGCGAATATCTTCTCCCAGCCATCGACGGCCTGTTGCTGCCGGTAATTCGGCCTGTTATAATAAAAGAAGCCATGTCCCGCACCTGGATACCTGTGAAATTCATAGGTCTTCCCATACTTTTTTAATTCTTTTTCGTGCAGATCAACCTGTTCCGGGGAAGGACTCTGGTCTTCTTCGCCAAAGAGACCCAAAATCGGACAAGATAGATCCTTGGTGTAATCAACGGGAGCGACCGGATGATTGGCGTCCAGGTCGGTTTCTGCCATCACAACGTGTCCGCCCCAACACTCCACGACCGCATCAAACCCTTGTACCCGGCAGCTTGTCAGAAATGCATGTCGACCACCGGAACACGTTCCAAACACGCCCACCTTGCCGTTGAGATAGGGCAGTGAACGCAGGTACAACATGGCGCCTTCGATGTCGCCGACGGCCTGATCATCGGGAATACCCCCGTCTCCGCGAACTTTGGCAGCCACATCTTCCGGCGTCCCGTGACCCGAACGGAAATAAAGATTCGGGGAGATGGCGGCATACCCGTGGTGAGCAAATTTACGTGTGGCTTCACGGTACCATTCGTCCCATCCGGGCATATGGTGGACCAAAACAATTCCCGGAAACGGTCCGGCACCCAGCGGGCGCGCCAAATAAGCATTGATCGATTGATTATCATTACCCGATATGGTGATCGTCTCTGCGAACATGCCCTCATATATATCTGTTGTATACATAACTGTCTCCTTTTTTCGGCTGTATCTTTAATTACTTCTGGGGGCTGCAAATAATTACACCTGTGTTGCGCCCTCGGTAAATCCGGACCGCGCGAGTTCATCGATCCGCTTCAACGTCTCGCCATTCAGCTTTTTTCATTATTTCATCAACGACTTCTGCAACTTGAGCGGCATTACCTTTGCCTCCCATCTGGACGACCGCTCGTCCGGATGGTTTAAGAGATCGGTATATTCCTCTGAGCCCCGGCCTGTAATGGATTCATCGGTACTTGATAAATGCCAAATTACCTTTGATCTCGTATGTAACTTGCATTTCCATT
>CAZQAF010000102.1:0-11228 GCA_964591175.1 uncultured Desulfobacteraceae bacterium
TAAAAGTAGGTCTTCGCACCGGCATAGTGCGCTTTATAATACCGGCTATTGAGAGACGACTTTCGGACTTTCTTCCCTCTTCCGGGTGCATGAATGAATTGGCCGTTGCCGGTATAAATACCCACATGAGAAACCTTTCCATTGCCGGCGGTGCGGAAGAATACCAGATTTCCTTTTTTAAGGTCGCTTTTGCCGACAGCCCTGCCCGTGTGCCATTGCCAGCGAGACGATCTGGGAAGATCCAATCCGTTCAGCCGGTAAACTGTCATGGTAAACCCACTGCAGTCAAAGCCTTCTTCAACCGACTCACCGCCCCACCTGTAAGGTACGCCGAGAAAGCTGTCGGCGGTACGGACGATATTGTTTCCTATGATGGATTTTGAATAATTCTTCGGAGAGACTATATAATAATCTCGAATTATTCCGGTGTGAACAAGCGCCCTGGCTCTTTGGACCGCTGTTGTCCTGGATGCAAAATTGCCGAATCGAACCTTGTAAAGCCCCGAAGAATGTAAAAAATGATAAGCGTTTATATCTTGCTCCCGCAGTTTTTCGGTAAAGCGTATCGCGTTTTCGATATTTGAAAACGCACCCACTTGGATGGTGTAACGGATTCTGGCCAGCGGGGTTTTAAAGGAATATTTTGAAGAGGGTTTTATGGGGACACGACCGCATCCAATCAAGAACAACATGCAGGAGACAAGGATGATCGGCAATCTTCGTCTTGTGAATTCTACAGTTTTATTCTCAATGAAAGGCATCGCGGACAAGCGGATTTATGCATCGGCTGATGGTTTGATACGTTTGATTTTAAATTGCCACTTTGCTTCATCAGGATCACACCGGCCGAATTTTTTTAAATCATATCAATTCATTTTATATCAATATGACAATTTTCCACTAAGGATGACACGGATTGTCTTAAAAATCAACTTGAATCAGGATAGAAATTCGTCTATGGATGTGTTGAAAAAAAGCGAAAAGGATGCAAAGAAAATACCGCACCATCTGGTTATCGATGCGTCAACTACCACCCGCGAAGCGGGTGGCTTGAATTTGTCCGCCGCCTTATGGCGGACAAATTCAAAAGCACGTCAGTGCTTTCGACGTTGAACTTGCATCCGGGTGCAAAGCACCCGGTTTGTTTTGCAAGAATCGACGGCCGGTAAAGATTCCTGGAAAAAGATAAGACATCTTATCATCCGACATCTGTTGGGTTAGGCGATTATGGTTTTAAAATCAATTTGGCTAACTATCGGTTTTGCCGTATTCCTGACAACATCGTTAACAGGCTGCGCATCGATTCGTTATTATGGCCAATTAATATCCGGCCAAATCGGCATTCTCAATAAACGGGAGCCGATTCGTCATGTTCTGGCACAGCCCGATGCCTCCGAAAAATTAAAACTAAAACTCAAGCTGGTTTTGGAAATACGGGAATTTGCCAAGGACAAGCTTTTTCTGCCGGCAAAGGATCAATACCTTAGCTTCGTAGACCTTGAACGTCCCTTTGCGGTTTATAATGTTTTTGCAACGCCCGAGTTCTCTTTTTCTCCCAAGACCTGGTGTTATCCAATTATCGGCTGTGCGGTATACCGTGGATATTTTTCAAAAAAAGACGCCTTTAATTATGCCGATCAGTTAAGGAAGAAAGGGTATGATGTTTACATTGGCGGTGTTGTGGCGTATTCGACACTGGGATGGTTTGACGACCCGGTTCTAAGCACCTTCATCAATCTCAGTGATATTAAGCTTGCCGCCCTGATTTTCCACGAACTTTCCCACCACCTTCTTTATGTAGCGGACGACACCACATTTAACGAAAGTTTTGCGACTGCCGTTGAACGGGAAAGCCTGCGGCGCTGGCTATTGTCCAAAAACCGCCCAAAAGCCTATGGCGATTACATGAAAGCCTACCGGCGACAACAACAGTTTATCAAACTTGTGTTAAAATACCGGAAAAAGCTTGAAGTATTATATGCAAAGGATTTACCCGTCCTGGAAAAAAGACATGACAAAGCCGTCGAATTTGACAATTTAAAAGCCGATTATCGTCTCTTGAAGAAACAGTGGGGAGGGTATTCAGGCTATGAGGGGTGGTTTAACCGAAAGATGAACAATGCGCAATTGCTGACTGTAGCCACTTATAACGATCTGGTGCCGGCATTCTTAAAACTTCTGAAAACCTGCAATTCCAACCTCAAAACATTTTACAAAAAGTGCCAGGAGCTATCCAAAAAGCCAAAGAAAGTAAGGCGCGCCTATCTCGATCAACTTTTAGACCATTCCGACAAACCATCTGCCGTGAAACACCGGCCAGCCATACGAGATGCCAGCGGAAAGACACGGGCTGCCAGGTACCACGACGCCGGAAGGTTTATCTTTTGAACACGCACAAACAGTGAAAAACTTTTCATAAAATTATGATGAATAATACATAATATTTATGATGCGTTTCTCCACGAATTTTTCCATTCTACATAAATATCTATTTTCATTTATAAAAAAACATTATTATTGTTTGTGCACATTTTTTGCAAAGGCATCCCGTATTGCAGCGTTAAAAAAATTGCAAAACCAAAAATATATTGAGGGAGGGTTTTTTCCATGATTATCAAAACCGAAAACTTTGAGCTTGAAATTTCTATCGGAAGAGATGTTTACTTTGGATCGAGAACGTCCGGGCAGATCTTTAAAAAGTGGGATGATCTCAAAAATGATGAAAAGCTCGAGTTAAGAAACATCCTTCAAAAAGTTCAGCATCTCATCCTTGAATCCGAAGGATTATTACTGGAAACGCAGACCCCTTATACCAAAGGTTCCGATGTATCTCAACCCATGAGCACGGTGTCTTATCTGGCCGGATAATAGTGTTTAACGACGATTATAGGCTCGCTAACGATTCACTCGATTTATATTGACACCCGGGAGCGGTTTCTTTATATACTCCGAAGCAATTAATTTACAGGAACCGAAACAATTATTAAGGATGAAAGCTTACCAACTGACAATACCGGCGGAGAATAAGCCCGGCGTTTTGGCTCGGGTAACATCAATCCTGGCCCGGAAAAATGTCAATATTCGTTCCGCCACCATATCTTCTTTCGGTGATTCGGGGTTCATCAATCTAATCGTCGACGACCCGAAGCAGGGCCATAAGGTGCTTACCAAGGAAAGCATCCCGGTTGAACTCAAAGAAATTATCGCAGTGCTGATCGAAGATCGACCGGGCGGGCTCGATAAGCTGCTGCAGATCCTTCTCGCTGAAAATATCAATATTGAAAACGGATACGGATTTGTCATAGAAAGCCGAAAAAATGCCGTTTTTATTTTGGACGTCAAGGAATTGGATCGGGCCAGGGATTTGATTGCGGCATCGGGATTCAAGACGCTCGCCCCCCAGGAACTTTCCGAAATCGAGCCGTTTCATTATTTGGGATATTAGATTAAGGCGTGATTTTGCGGCTTAAAAAACGAGTATACTTGCAAGGGTCAATGTTCATTGACTGACTGAAATTCCAAATATCAAATTCCAAAATTCAAACAAATCCCAATGACCGAAATTCGAATACCCAATACCACCGAAGGCGGGACTTGTCCTCTAAGGTTTTGTCATTGAATATTTGAATTTGGAATTTATTTGGGATTTGGTGCTTGAGATTTGTATTTTAGACACAAAACTCCAAGGCAGTGCCATCTATCTCTTACCTAACCCGTAAGCCATTGTTTCATGTTGAAATAAATTGTCCCGAAAAAGCGCCCCGCTTCCGGCAAAGGATCGGATAGCGGCCGTCTTCCATGAAATTATTGCATCGTTTTTTAAGCTCATAGAAGCCGTGCGCATTGTTTACATGGGTCGATGTTTTCCAGGTATCATAGGCAAATTGAATTTCAGGGCACGATGCACAAAAAATGGGGGTCGCCATTCGGACCTTCTTATAATAAGTCATGGAGAAATGCGCGCCTAAAAAATGATACATTGTTGCACCCAAAAATCTTGACAAATCATACGCCGCTTGTGAAGATGTAGTATCTATAATTCACTAACGGCGTTTACCGAAGGCAGGTTCAGACGCTTTATCATCACCAAAACCAGAAGGGCAAAAATGTCCAAAAGAAAATTTCTCAAGATATCGATCAGGTTTATGGCAGGGATTGCGCTCTTCACCAGTCCCTTGTTCTCATGGGTTCGTATCGTCCATGCCAAAATTCAAAAAACGATCCTGCCCAAAAATTTTCCGCGAAAAGACCTTATCGATAAAAACCCGGCGAATCTGGACACCCGCAACTTAAATATCACGCCGTTGGATGATTTCAAAACCATGGGGATAACGGATCATAAGACGGATTTGAATACCTGGCGCCTCAGTATCGAGGGACGCGTCGAGCGGCCGCTTTATCTGACCTATTCGCAGGTCCTCGCCCTCCCTGCCTTTGAACGAAATGTCCTTTTAATTTGTCCAGGATTTTTTGCCAATAACGGCCGCTGGAAAGGCATTTCCCTTGCGCCTCTCTTTCAAAAAGCCGGAATAAAACACGGCGCGACCCTCGCTGCCTTTAGCGGCCCGGAAGGGTTATATGAGAAAACAGAAAGTTTCAATTTAAAGGATGTCCTCTCGAACGAGATCTTTCTGGCATACGGAGTCAACGGGAAACCCCTTCCCATAAAACACGGTTTTCCGCTGCGTGTTGTAGCCCAAGGGCATTATGGCTTCAACTGGGTAAAATATGTCCACAAAGTCAGAGTAAGTTGAGCCCCGGTGTATTTTCTAAAAGGATAAATCCATTACGGAATTAGAAAAGAGAAAATAGGTTCTTCCACCCCGCTCTCCGAGAATACCTGCTTCAGACTTGCCGTTATTCAACCCGTTGCAGAACAAAGGCGGTTCGGTTGGGAATGTAAAGGCTGAGAATGTCCCTGCCGTACCCCCTTGAAGTATCATGCAGTGTCAGGTGGTGCTGATCCGGTAAAAGCCGGGAATGACCACCGTATTCAGGAGCATCACTGTTGAAAATAATCCGGTATTCACCGGGCGGCGCTTCAAAGCAATAATCGGTATATGATCGGACCGGATGGAAATTAAAGACAAATATAAGCCCTCCGCGTCCAAAAACGATCAACTTGTCATCATTATGCTCATAAAGAAGATTCGCGTCCGGCGACTCAAGGACCTTGAAACCTTTAGCCAACGAAATCATGTCCTTGTCAAAATCAGCAAGGAAACGATATTTCAAGTTGGTATTATCCAGCAGGTGCCACTGGCGCCGTGCATATTTTAAAGACCAGTTATTTCCGTTTCGCGGGAAATCAATCCATTCGGGATGCCCGAATTCATTCCCCATGAAATTGAGATAGCCGCTGTCGGCCGTCGAAAGGGTAATGAAACGAATGAGCTTATGAAGCGCCAGCCCCCGGTCTACCCTCAGGTTTTCACACCCTATATTCATGCAGTCATACATGTCCGAATCGATCAATCGGAAGATGAGCGTCTTATCGCCGACCAGTGCCTGATCATGGGATTCGGCATAGCTGATGGTCTTTTCATCCTGTCTCCGATTGTTGAGCTCATACCAAAGATGCGCCATATGCCAATGATCATCCGGTACGTCTTTGACGAGACGTATCCAGTTGTCGGAGATCCCCATGGCAAAACGATAATCAAATCCAAAGCCGCCGGATGAAGAGGGAACTGCCAGGCCCGGCATTCCGCTGATATCCTCCGCTATGGTAACGGCATCAGGTCGAATCGTATGAATGACTTTGTTGGCAAGCCCCAGGTAGGTGAGCGCATCCTCATCTACACTGGCGTCAAAATAGTCGTCGTATGACGAAAATGGTTTAGACAATCCATGATGAAGATAGAGCATACTGGTGATACCGTCAAAACGAAACCCGTCAAAACGGTATTCATCCAGCCAAAACCGGCAGTTGGAAAGAAGAAAATGAAGTACCGGGTACTTGCCGTAGTCGAAGCATCTGGAATCCCAGGCGACATGAAGACCGCGCGAACCGTCATGAAAGTACTGATACCGTGTACCGTCGAATCTGCTCAGCCCTTCCACTTCGTTTGAAACGCCGTGGGAATGAATCAGATCCATAATTACACGAAGCCCCGAATTATGGGCCACGTCGATAAGCTCTTTGAGCGCCTCGGGGGGACCGAATCGTGACGAAGCGGCAAAAAAACTTGATACCTGGTAACCAAAGGACCCGTAATAGGGATGCTCCGGAATGGCCATCAGTTGCAGCGTATTGTAGCCGGCATCAAGTATGCGGGGAAGCGTCTGATCGGTAAATTCTCTATACGAACCGATCTTTTCTTCTTCCTGTGCCATTCCAATGTGAGCCTCGTAAACCAGGGGCGCTTCATTTGAGGCCCGAAAATTTGAACATTTCCAGGAATAAGGTTCCGGAGGGAGCCAAACCTGGGCATTGAAAATCAGCGTGTCCGGGTCTTGAACCACCCGTCGAACCCAGGCCGGAATCCGGTCACCCTGGCCGCCGGGCCAGTGAACGCGAAGCCGATAGAAATCCCCATGTCCCAAAGCATCCGATGGAAGTCGAATCTCCCAGACCCCCTGCCAATTGATCTGCTCCAGGGCAAACCGCTTGTTTTCCCGCCAGTCCGTCATGTCTCCGATGAGATATATCGCATCGGCATTGGGGGCCCATTCTCTGAAAATCCATTCGTTGCCGGAAAAATGAAGTCCAAAGTACTCGTGGCCCGAGGCAAAATCAACCAGGCTGATCTTATCGCCGGTAAGCATCTTTTCCGCTTCTGAAATGTTGTTAAACCGGCGGCGGATGACTTTTTCGTAAGACTTAAGATAAGGGTCGCTTTCAAAAAGAAGTTTTAAGGGATCATGAATCATAAGTAAACACGTTAGCTCCGTAATGGAATTTCCGGGACGTTATGTAAATTGGCGGACAATCAGCGGACGCTGAAGCATTTTTTCATAAAGCTCAATATACTTCTGGGCCGTAACATCATGATTGAACGTGGCGGCACTTTCCGTCATAATGCGATCGATTTGACGGGCTTTGGTTTTCCCGGAGAGTTTATAAAATTTCATGGCCTCCTGAATGGCCCAAAACAGGCCGGCGCTGTCATAGGTTTTAAAGACAAAACCGTTCCCTGAATTCTGTCCCACGTCTAAATGGCCGATCGTATCATGAAGGCCCCCCGTATCATGAACCACTGGCAAAGAACCGTAAATGGCGCCGATCATCTGCGGCAGTCCGCAAGGCTCAAACAAAGAAGGCATCAGCACAAAATCGGAAGCGGCGTAGGCCAGGTGCTCCAACCTCTCGTTAAAATCATATATGGCGACCTGCCGGTGCAAATGATGATGATTGACGATGTCCCTAAAATATTTCTGAAAGTCACCGTTGGCCACAAAAACAACCTGGAGACGCTCGGTCCAGTATGCAGATACCACTTTATAGAGGATTTCCGCCAGAAGTTGGCATCCCTTTTGTTTATTGTCCAGACGGGACGGCCAGAAAAACATCGGGGCATTTTCGTCTTCCATCAGGCCGAGTCTTTTTTGTAAATACCGTTTATTCTCCTTTTTCCCTTCGGTATGGTCTTTTGCGTTGTATTGGCGACAAAGTTCATGATCCTTGGAAGGATTAAATCCGGGGTCCGGCGCATTGAGTATGCCCGTAGCACATTCGGCATACCATTTGTTGGTGAGCTCTTGCCTGAGGGGCGGCTCGACAAAATCGTGTCTCCCTTCAACGATCTCCTTTAAAAAGGTCGGACTGACCGTATTGACAAAATGGGACGCAAATACACCGCTCGCTAAAAAATCCACCGGATTGGCTTCTCGAACTTTTTCGTATTCGTCGGCATAATGCATATAGTATAAATGCTGCCAGAAATATGCGGCATCGACCCCACGATCTTCGATAGAGGAAAGCGGGGTTTTAACGGTATGAATATTGTGAATGGTGAAAAGACACGGAATCCCCCCTTCTCGGGATAAAGCCGGGATGAGACCGGTCATCCAGTCGTTGCAATGAATCAGATCCGGCTGCACGCGGGGAATGATATTATTGATGACCTCCCTTTGAAAAGCCAGTGAAAGCTTGAGGTTTTCTCCGCCATAATCGGAATAGACCCGGTTCAAATAAAAAAAGGCGCGATCTTCGGCCAAATGTATCCTATCATCCGGCATGATGCGACGGAGGGTCTTCAGTTCTTTCTGCAGAAAGGAGGCAAGTCGGTCTCTGAATATGGCACGATAATCGGGAAGCGCAACATGGACATCGGCACCATGATCAAAAAGAGCTTTAATCAGAGCAGCGGAAACATCGGCCAAACCGCCGGCCTTGGCCGTAAGAAAGTTGGCCATGCTTCCCATGCGATCGGGCAGGTAGGTGACTTCGGGAGTAACGATAAGTATACGGGGATTTGTCATTTTTCAATCCCTAATGCTTTGTTATTAAATTTTAATTTAGACATCATGCCCAGGTAATGCATCCGGGAGCGAACTTAATCCGGTCATCTCCGCGGGGAACAGCCCGAACGGTAAATCCGTACCGGCCGGAAGTACTGCAGGTAATATTGCACGCATAAAGATACGTTCCGTTTCCTTTATCTTCTTTTACGGTCATTTCTTTAAAATGGCTTTCTAAAATCGTATCCACTGTTTTCATCGGCCCGTAATAGAGCTCTATGCTGACTTCATCCGGACGAAGTTCTCCCAGTTTCGCGACAGCTGTCACCGAAAAACTGTCCCCCACCCGATACGCGCCTTCTGTTTCCCGCACAGGCGGTTCAATGCTAATATTGCTCCACAATTCGCCGAGTCGATGATATTGTGTCGACAGCACAACGGCTTCTTTGGCATTGTCCGAAGTCAAAGACTCAAGACGTTTCGCAGCCGGTTCGTAAAAAAGCTTTTCATATTTAGATACCATGGCATGGGTGCAAAACTGTTCTAACGCCATCTTCATGGAATGTTTCATCATTTTAAGCCAACGCGCCGGAATATCCCCATTTTTTCTTTCGTAAAAGCAGGGTATCACCTCATTTTCCAATACATTGTAAAGGGCCTGGCTTTCTACAGAATCCTGATAGGCGGGATCCGTATACTCCTCGCCGTTGCCGATACGCCATCCGGTTTCTTCGGTATATCCTTCACACCACCATCCATCAAGGATGCTGACATTGAGGATACCGTTGGCGGCGGCTTTCATGCCGGAGGTGCCGCACGCTTCAAAGGGACGTCTGGGCGTATTCAGCCACACATCCGCTCCCTGGACCAGATACCTGGCGATGTTGATGTCATAATCTTCGAGAAAAGCGATTCTGGAACGCACTTTATCTCTGCGGGCAAACTCAATGATACGCTTGATCAGTTCCTTGCCCTCATTGTCTCTGGGATGGGCTTTCCCTGCAAAAATAAACTGAACCGGCTGATTTTCAGATGCAATCATGGCTTCGAGACGATCAGGATTCCGGAGCAGAAGATAAGCCCGTTTATACGTTGCAAATCGACGAGCGAACACAATGGTCAGTGCATCCTGATCCAGTACCGATTCTGCATCTTTTATCCTTTCCCTGGGAGCGTTCCGACGGCTATACTGTTTAATCATCAAGGTTCTGCAGGTTCGAATGAGGCGGCTCCGGCTCATCTCGTGAGCCCGCCATAACTCATCGTCATAAATATCATCGATTCGATGGATCGTCTCCGGATTCGGTTCGTGCAGATACCATTCGGGGCCCAGGTATCTTTCAAACAGCAGGGCATTTTCAATGGAAATCCAGGATGGAATATGAACCCCGTTGGTGATATGGGTGATCGGGATCTCATCTTCAGGAATGCCCTCCCATACATGCGACCACATCCGTCGGGCAACCTTTCCATGCAGCTCACTGACGCCGTTAATGTATTGGGCCATACGCAGTCCCAGAACAAACATGGAAAGCGGCGCATCTGATCCGGCTTTCATCGCCTGTCCCCACGATAGCATCTCGTCGACCGACACGCCAAATCGATCCGCCAGTGGTTCAAGGTACGGATTTACAAGATCTTTGGGGAATTCGTCATGTCCGGCGGCTACTGGCGTGTGGGTGGTCAGAACCGTTGTTCGGGACACAATCTCTTCGGCGGTTTTCAAATCGATTTTATATCTTGACATCGTTTGCCAAAGCCGTTCCAATGTGGCAAAAGCGCAATGACCTTCATTCAAATGACACACCTTGGGAAAAATATCCATGGCTTCAAGACAGCGCATCCCGCCGATTCCCAAAAGCACTTCCTGAGCCAGCCTTGTTTTTTGATCTCCTGCATACAGCCGAGATGTGATGTCCCGAATTTCCGGAGAATTTTCCGGCAAATTCGTATCGAGCAGATAGAGCGGAACACGCCCGACCATAAGTTTCCATACCACCGCTCGAATTTCGCCGTTCGGTCCGGCCACGGATATGGCGAGATCTTTTCCCGATCGATCTTTCGCCCGCTTTACGGGCAGATGATAGATGTCGGTCGCCGGATAATCCTCCTGCTGCCAACCATCCGGATCGAGGAACTGATGAAAATAGCCCTGGTGATACAGAATCCCCACTCCGATTAAGGGAAGCCCTTGATCGGAAACCGCTTTTAAGTGATCACCTGCCAGTACGCCAAGACCGCCGGCAAAGATAGGCACACTCTCGTGAATGCCGTATTCCATGGAAAAATACGCAATGGCTCCATTTTCTCCGTACGGTGAATTGCTGCGATCCACAGGAGATAAAACCTCTGCCACAAATCGCTCTCTCACGCGTTGTTGATGGGCCAAAAAACTTTGGTCTTCAGCCAGTTTCTCCAGTTGGTCTTGGGGAATCAACGTTGAAAAAACAATGGGATTTCGGCCGGATTGCTCCCAGAGCCTGGGATTAATTCTCCGGAACAGCTCAATGGCATCCAGCCGCCAGCACCACCAAAGATTGCGTGCCAAAACCTGGAGAAAAGAGAGCGGTTCGGGAACGGCTGGAAACACCTGAAAGGTTTGTATATGGCTCATATTCAGCTATCCTTATTGCGGGTTGAGACCTTTGCAAAACGCCCCTTTTTGCCCAATCCGCCGGAGGCGGACAAGTTTCTGCGCCTGCCCCGTGAAATGCCTGCCCAGTTAAATCTGCATTTAATATTTAACCGGGGCGAAGCCCATTTCTCTGAGGTCAGGCTCAAATTTTAATCCTCAAAATACTCAATGTATTCCTGCGGTTAAAATT
>CAZQAF010000103.1:0-11004 GCA_964591175.1 uncultured Desulfobacteraceae bacterium
AAAAATATGGACAAAGAAAAGCATTATGAAAACCAATCCCGATAATAAAAATAATGAAATTGACCTAAGATGTCCGGTATGTCGTGCACAGTTAAAGAAACGGAGAACGCGTACACCTGATAAATGCGAGATGATTTGTGGTGGGTGCGGACAAAGTTTTGATGTGTGTGACCTTGAAACATTGGATGCTCTGAAAAAGCAGTCTTAAATATGAGTATTTCAGAAATTCTTTAATGGTTTTTAGAAATTGGGGAAGTTCAACGAGATCATTAATGTTCTCTGTTGCCCTAATCGACCGGCCAATGTAATGAGGCAATTATTTAAGCAAACAGTAATATGTGAGGTAAATCAATGAAATGCCCTCAATGCGGATGTGAAAAATTTTATATAAAGGATCTGGACGATGAATATGAAATCTATGAATTCGAATGCCCAGATGGTGAGATTTGCTTTAATTCGGACGTCAATGAATCCATAGCGCCTGTAGTGGGAAAAGAAACAGAGACTTATTGTAACAAATGTGCCTGGCATGACAAATTTGAAAAATTACAAAAGCAAAAAGTCTAAATTGATAAACCTGAAAAAATATCAACAAATTTATTGAGGAAAGTCTGTGTAAAGATGAAGAACTCATAAGAAGTACAATCGATCTGAAATCCGATCCCGCGAAGATGTTCTGTGTCTCACAGACATATCTGAAAAAAGAGACAATTACTATAGGGGTCTGACCAAGATAAATTACTAAAAAGATAAAATATTTTATATTTTTAAGAACGATATTTGGGCAATGATAACACCTATTTATGGAACGTTTTTAATTTAAATTAAGATAGATAGCTTGGTCAGACCCCAATAGCCCAATAGTCAATAGTAAATCTTACTTTAAATAGACGCTTTCCAAATATTCCAACATCTTATGAAATTCTTCATGCCTGCCTGGTCCTATTTTTTGTGTTTCTATTATTTCAAAACCTTCCCATAATTCCGCTTTTTTCTCTTCTGACAGACGATTATCCCCAAGGTGAAATAGTACATTGTTCTCTTTATCGATATGTTGACGCAATAATGCGATATACGCCCTTGCATTCTTGACGAGTTCTGCGGCCGCCTCTGGATCACCGTCTTTGTATTGTGAAATTGCCGTATTCATTTTTTGAACGTATTCACGTCCCTGCTGGTGCTCTGCAAGCATTACGCCAATGGGGCCATGGTCTCTTTGAATCCCAACCGCTTCCAGCGAAGGGAAGAGTAGTTCTTCTTCCTTTCCGTGATGACATTTATCCACGAAAACCATGAAAAATTCTATCAGTTGATTCAAATGTTCAGGGTTCGAAATCTTTCCGGACTGCTCGATGCTGCTGCAGATTTTATCCAGAATTTTTAACGTCAATTCGACTGCCTCGTGTTCCTTCATTAAATCTTGTATGGGATTCATGAGATACCTCCTTTTCATTCAAAATTTCTTTATTACGATTTGCATGTATAATGTGAATTATAATTCACAATTTAGTCAAAAAAAATCAGCGCGTTTCCAGTGATTCTTTAAAAATCTTCCAGGCCTTCTCGCCATGCTTGGCCACATCGAACGCTTCATTGCTGATATGCCAAAGTATCGCCGCCGGCTGGATAAGTCCCAAGAACATAACGGAAACAGTGTCTGCGTCCACATCTTTCCGGATATAATTTTCATCCTGACCCTGCTGAATGATGTTGCTGATTTCAGCGAGATATCTGCCGATTTTCCGATTCAGTTTTGCCTTTCGATCCATGTTTCCGCCATATACCTCTTCGGAGAAGATAATTCGGGGAATGGCGTGGTTGTCTAAAATCAAGCGTATATGACGTGTCAGAATCAACTTAAGGCGGTCGAAGGGATCATTAGTTGCTTCACATGATTTCGAAACATTGTCCATAAGTCGATCAAAAATAACATCCAGGACCGCATCTATTACCTGATCTTTGCTTTCAAAGTGACGATAAATCGCCGAGGGAACAAGTCCGACTCTTTTCGCTACTCTCGCAATGCTCAATCCTTTCATACCTGTGGTGTTTATTAAATTCATGGCGGCTTGAGCAATCTGTTCCTGCCTGATCTCAGTATTCAATTTATTTATACTCATTGCAATCTCCTATGTGAATCATTATTCACAATATTGCAACGAATTAATATTTGTCAAATTTTATTTTCATGCTGATATTCATAACCCTATTTTATATTTCTATTCGGAACCATGTCCCCGGTCCTGCAAACCGGTTAATATCCTTGACACCTTTGGTTAAATATGCAAAAAGACACGTGATTTAAAATAAATGCTCTAAACTGAACCAAAGGGAGAGCGTATGATGCGATAAGAAACCCTGTTTCTCACAGAGAGAGGCGGGGTTTTTCTTTTGGTGGATACCCATTGGATATCACAACACGGGTTTATTATGTATGTTGACAAACGAAATTAAATACCGACTGGACGACTTTATTATCATAGAGCATGGTGGCGTTTTGCTGACCTGGGTGACACATGTTGCGTTGGGCGCCCAGCGAAGCGGAAGATGCTTTATTGTCGGCAATATTCTCTTGCTCGGATCTTTGGACCGCGAAGAGGCCGGCTTCTTGAGATTGGAGTTCCAAGAACTTTTAAAGAAACTGCCGCCATGGGACAAGACCCGTTATTATTGTTTTGCTTCCAGCCTTCGGAAAGTTGGCGCCGAGCAAAGCTTTGCAAGTTACTTATCAGAGCGGTTATCCATCGAAAAAATCGGAATGGAATCTATCGACATCACGGTACCAGGCACATTCCGGCTTGATCGATATAAAATTACCGTCGGTGAAGACAGCACCATTTCATGGCAAACCATAGGAGGATTGAACAAAACAATCGGCGGAAAGTGTTTTACCGAATCAGGAATCCTGTTCATAGGTTCCAAGGAAAATGGGTCGGATGAGGGACAAACCAGAAAAATGTTTTTTAACGATCTCAAGCTGATGCCGCAATGGAATAAAAGTTTTGCATGGGGACATCATGGATCTCTCAGAATGTGCGAGGAATCAAAACCACGGAAATCTCATAAGGCAATTTGGAAGCCGGCGCATTTGAAAAATTCTATAACAAACAATATGCCATTTCTTCATCGTCAAGAATTCCGGGAAGAATGGGGCTCAGAGTTCAAGGTCTCCGTCTTCGATTCATTAAAAATGGTTTGGCGCCGTATTGCTGACAGGAAGATTTGGGGGCGTTTGGCAAACTTAATTATTGCAGGTGCCATTTTTGGATTTCGTATTTTTATGTTCATTATGGAAAAAATTGTGTTTTTATCTCAAAGCATAATAAAATGCTTTCGCAAATATCGTTTGAAATAAGCATGTGTTGTCATGCATTGGTATAAATTTATCATATCTTTATATTCTATGTTTTCATGAAAGATTGGAGACAAGAGAAAGTCGCGTCCGCTGATAGCGCCATTGTCATCGGCGAACGCGACCCATACTTTGGTTTTCCTAAAAAGACATACTTGCTGTAATCCCTCCGTAAAAAAAGTCTGATTTATCACTAAAACTGGCGCTTTTAATTAGATTGTCGGCATCGTCCGTTAAAGGGAATGAATATGCGATCATGGGCTTTACGCTGAAGTATTCCCAGAAGGGGATTGTCAACCCCGCGGAAATGAGTCCGTTGTGAAAAGCTCTGTACTTATCTGTTGTTGGGTTGAGATTGTCGTCATATTTTACAAAATCATCATCATCGGAAAAATAGTACCCGACGGATCCTGCCAAATCCAGGGTCATTTTCTTAGGCAGCTCAAATGAGTGAGAAATACCTAATGAAATATACCATGATGGTTGGTGAGCAATCTCCCGATAAACCGTCAGCGAAGGTGACAGCAATGTGTCAAGGCCGACGCTGAGATAAACCTCCTGAGAATCATCGACGGCATCAAGTCCGTAATAAATATATCCGGCCCCCAAACTGACAATTCCAAAACTTTTATCGTACGAAAGCGTCATGTCCGTTTCATTGAACTGAGATTTGTCATCAGGGAAATAGTCCGTGTCCAGATTACCCCAAAGATTAAAGCTTACATCTTTATAACCAACCGTTAATGAGGGCTGAATAACAATACTGTCTTTACTGAGTTCAAAGCCACGCCAGATATATTGACTAAAAACGCCAATATCGGCAGAAGCATTGGGCTTCGCTTTATTTTCCGCCCAAAGGTTTATCGAACTAAACGTCAGTATTGAAAATCCCAATAACATTACTGCCAATAGCTTGCTCGTCCGAGTCTTCATAGATTTCTTCCTCCTCAATTTAGCCAACGATTTCATTTTATGACCATCAGCTCAGGTCCGTTTTGCAGTTTTGTGATTCATTTTATTAAAAGCGGTTTTCACTTTGAGCAAGCCCTGGACCCTACGGCTCCCTTGCCATATTAATGGCTTCAATTTTTTCCATTTACACATGCTCCTTTTCGATTAGAATTTCATTGTTTTGTTTACCCGGGTATTTTTTGACTGAAGATGCAGAGCAAGGGCAATGCCAGGTTTTTCAAAATGAGGTTAAAAAAGCTTATCCAATTGATTAAACAGGAAAATTTATTGTAATGGCGGAAATGCGCAAATCGCATCTAAATTACATTATTGCAATAAGAAGATATATTAAATACAATTTTGTAATATTAGAAGCAATTAATAACAATTATGTATTAAGATTGAGAGGGCGATTATATTTTTATGATTATGCGGCAGGCCGAGGTGGGTTAAGAAATTTTATCCTTACTATTATGAACTTCCAATCCTGGTACAATGGATGATTGGTTTAATTCAACTTCACGCTGCGCAATATGATGGCGTCTTCAGGGCAGACCTCATGGCAGCAGAAACACCTGATGCACTTTGAATAGGTGACTTCTGCCATCCGGCCTTGCACCTTGACGGCATTTTTAGGACAAATGCGCTCGCAATCCCCACACGCTATGCATTTGTCCGTAATAACGGGACTTTTTTTGGGGGGTTTTTTGCCGGTTAACAGATGATCGGCTGTGTTGGGTAGTCTGAATCCTTTATAGGCAACATCCTCGGGGCTTTGGATCGGATAATCAATCCTCTCGGGCCACAAACCGCGGACTTTAGCCCTTTTAAGTACCGGCATCCCCACGGGCTCGACGCCCAAAATTTTGCATACCGAGATATCCATGGCCACATGATCCGTTGACGCAAGAACCAGATCCATTTTTACGGGATCTCCGCTTCCAGGTCCCTGGCCCTCCATTCCCACTATACCGTCCATGATATATAAGTGTGGCTTTACGATGGTGAGAATATCCAGCATTATGTCCGCAAAACTCACCCGGCTCGGGAACTGGGCATGGTATTTTGCCTTGGTAAGACCGGGAACAATGCCATACATGATTTTGCAGGCCAGTGTCATATACTGAAAGGAATGGGTTTTAAGTTTCGGCAGGGCAATGATCTTATCGGCATGTAACGCATAATCACAGATGGGAGACCTTCGCAGTCGTTTCCCCTCAGGGATATCAAGTTTCCTGGCGCCTGTATCGAAGTTCAGCGGAATCTCTTCTTCTACTGCCAAATTCCTGAGCCCTGAACGCGCATAAGCCTTGTTAAGAATTCTTTTGGAAAAGGGTCCTGCAGGGGAGTCTCCGATATACGGTTTTCCTCCTGCCTCTCTTACGGCCTTTGCCACAGCCCTTATCAACTCAGGGTGCGTGGTCACGGCCTTTTCCGGCGCTTTGGCGGATAACAGGTTAATCTTGAGAAGCACTTTCTCGTTCTTTTTTACAAACTTCGCCATCCCGCCAAGGGGCGCAAGGAGGGTTTCAATCCCCGGATCTGAATATGTGGCCTTAATAATGCTGACCGTTGCCATTTTTTACTCCACCCAGTTAAATGTCCGATCCACGGCCTTTTTCCACTGCCGGTAGTATGATTCCCTGAGTGCAGGGTCCATGGAAGGATGCCAGGTCTTGTCTTCAACCCAGTTCTGCCGCAGCTCTTTTCGACCGGACCAGAAGCCAACGGCCAGACCGGCGGCATAGGCGGCGCCCAAAGCGGTGGTTTCCGAAACTTTGGGGCGTATCACCGGCATTCCCAGAATATCGGCTTGAAATTGCATCAGCAGCTCATTGCCGACCATGCCGCCGTCGACTTTAAGGCTGGTCAGTTCGACCCCGGAATCCGTGTTCATGGCCTCCACAATATCTCGCGTCTGATAGGCGGTGGCTTCCAGGACCGCCCGGGCGATGTGCCCCTTGTTGACATAGCGGGTTAAGCCGACAATAACCCCGCGCGCATCGGAGCGCCAGTACGGGGCAAAAAGACCGGAGAAGGCCGGGACGAAATAGGCGCCGCCGTTGTCTTCGACGGTTTTGGCCAGATCTTCTATTTCCGGAGCCCGGGTGATCAGACCCAGGTTGTCCCTGAGCCACTGAACCAGCGCGCCGCTGATGGCGATCGCCCCTTCCAGACAATAAATCGGTCGCTGTCCATTCATTTGATAGCCCAACGTAGTCAGTAAACCCTTGCGGGAAAGCACCGGGAAATGACCGGTATTGAGCAGCAAAAAGCAGCCGGTGCCGTAGGTATTTTTGGCGTCGCCCGGGTCAAAGCAGGTTTGGCCCACCAGTGCGGCCTGCTGATCGCCGAGGGCGCCGCAAAGGGGTATGCGGGCGCCCAACGGACCGTCTTTCAGCGTCGCTCCCCAGGTTTTACTGTCACTGGATGGAACGATGCGGGGCAGGATTTGCCGGGGTATTCCCAGGATTTGAAGAATCTCTTCATCCCAATCCAGGGTATGCAAATCCATCAGCATGGTGCGGCTGGCATTGGTCACATCGGTGACATGGGACCCATTGCCGGGTCCGCCGGTGAGCCACCAGATGATCCAGGTTTCCATGGTCCCGAACAGGGCCTCACCTTTATCGGCCGCAGTCCGGGCCCGGTCATTGTTGTCCAGAATCCATTTGATTTTCGGACCGGAAAAATAGGTGGTAATGGGTAGTCCGGTTTTATCTCGAAAGCGGTTTTGCCCCTGTTCCCGGCTTAATTCTTTACATATTTGATCGGTTCGGGTGCACTGCCAGACAATGGCGTTTGTAAAAGGTTTGCCGGTATTTTTATCCCAGACCACAGTGGTTTCCCGTTGATTGGTGATACCGATGGCGGCCAGATCCGATCCGACAAGATTCGCCTTTGCCAGCGCACCGCGGATGACATCCCGGGTGTTGTGCCAGATCTCAAGGGGATCATGTTCCACCCAGCCCGGCTGCGGAAAAATCTGTTCATGCTCTTTTTGATCGACACCGACGATCCTGCCGCTGTGATCGAAAATGATAAAGCGGTTGCTGGTCGTGCCCTGATCGAGTGCGCCCACGTATTCGGCCATGCTTTGATCTCCTTTCTATCGCATTGAATTTGCTGCCATCGTGACAGCCAATTCTTTGGCTTCATCAAGATGATATGTAACAAAATCCGGCTTGTCAAAAACTTTGGTCTCTTATGGGACTTCCGGGATATCGGTTGGCAGGAAATCCTGGGGTATGTCTGATATCGCTTGAATGCTTGATTTTTATTGATCTTGCATTGATTTAAGTTTAGGAGAAAGCTATAGGCGTAAATGCATATTCATCAAAACGATACCATAAAGGATGCTTATGACATTTTTTAAGACTGTCAGCGAAGAAGAAGTTCAGCGGATTAACAGGCTCCAGCAGGATTCATTTGATAAAATATATCAGGTTTTTGAGCCGCCCCTGCCTGAAGGCGTACCCGAACGCCTCGAGAAAATCGTAGCCCATGGCAAAATTACCAGGGGTGATACGGTTCTCGATGTGGGATCCGGCACGGGAATATTGATTCCCATTATCAGGAAATACAGACCCGGCAGCATTCATGCCTGCGACCTTTCAGATGCCATGCTGGCGCAGTTGAAAAAAAACTACCCTTACGTGAAAACCATTATGGCGGATGTTCGGGATCTCGACTTTCCCGAAGGAAGCATCGATGCGGTTTTCATTAATGCCTGTTATCCCAACATCGTTGATAAGGCAGGTACCTTTTCCAATCTCAGAAGGATGATAAAAGCGAACGGCCATGTTGTCATCAGTCATCCCTTAGGAAAATCATTCATTCTTTCATTAAAAGAAATCGTTCCTTTTCCCCTTGATGAATTTCCTGAAAAGTCGGAAGCCGGTGCGTTGCTCAGGCCCTTTGGGTTTGAAGTAGAAACGCTCATCGACGAACCCGAGCTCTATATATTGGTTGCTACAACCATAAATGAGTGTAAACAAGACCGATAAGGATCATATAAGGATCATAATACATTAATTAATTTTTGCACATTCTGCCTCAAACATCTTTTTAATGAAAGACGGTGGTTCAACATGGGGTGTAAACGATGGACGACAAAATAAAGATAGGCGTCAGTGCATGCCTGATGGGCGAGCCGGTCCGCTGGAACGGCGGACATGCAAGGGACCGATATCTGACCGACATACTGGGTCAATATGTGGCGTATGTCCCGGTGTGCCCGGAGGTGGAATGCGGGATGGGCGTTCCCCGGGAGACGTTGCGTCTGGTGGGAAATCCGGACCATCCGAACCTGGTCACTTCCAAAACAAATGTGGATCATACGCGCCGGATGACCGAATGGGCGCGGAAAAGGGTCAAAGAACTGGAAAGAGAAAACCTGTGCGGATTTGTTTTCAAAAAAAACTCTCCAAGCAGCGGTCTGTATAAAGTTCCGGTAAAAAATTCCAAAGGAATGCCCGAGAAAAAAGGGCAGGGCATATTTGCCCGCGTGTTTACGGAATATTTTCCATTGGTTCCGGTGGAAGAAGACGGCCGGCTGCATGATGCCAAACTCAGGGAAACCTTCATCGAACAGATTTTTACCTTGATGCGTTGGCGGGAAACGTTATCCAGAAAGAAAAGTTTGGGCAATCTGATCGATTTTCATTCCCGGCACAAGCTGCTCATTATGTCGCACAGCCCCACCCATTTGAAAATGATGGGCAAGCTGGTTGCCGAAGGCAAAACCCTTCCCGCTGAAGATGTATTTGCCCAATACGAAGCCCTGTTGATTGGGGCTTTGAGACTGAAAAGCACGCTGAAGAAACATATCAACGTGATTCAACACATCATGGGATATTTTAAAAAGCGGTTGTCCCCGGACGAGAAGCAGGAACTGCTTGAAATCATCGAGCAGTATAGACAGGAATTTGTTCCTTTGATCGTACCGGTGACGCTGCTCAATCATTTCGTGCGAAAATACAAACAACCGTATCTGGCGCAACAGTTTTATTTAAATCCTCATCCGATTTCACTGAAGTTGCGCAATCATGCATAACTTTCACGAGCCCGAGGCTTTCATCTGCTGTGTTATTAAGGGTTCGCAATAGTCCACTATGGCTTCACCCTTAAATGCCTTACACATGAAGCCTCGGGTCTGTAAAAGATTCAGGAAAGGAGACGAGGTGGCTTCAATGAAAAACGACAAGCCCGTTCTGGTTACCGGCGCCACCGGTTATGTGGGCGGACGATTGATTCCAGCCCTGCTGGGCGCGGGGTATCGGGTGCGCGCCATGGGGAGATCCATTGAAAAATTGGCCTGTCGTCCATGGGGGCATCATCCGAATGTGGCGCTGGCAAAGGGCGACGTCCTCGATTCGGAATCTCTGAAAAAGGCGCTTTCGGGCTGTGGGGTCGCCTATTATCTGGTTCATTCCATGATCGCTCAGAAACACAAATTTGTTGAAGCCGACCGCAGGGCCGCTCAAAATATGGTATCAGCGGCGGAATACGCCGGTATCGAACGGATGATTTATCTCGGTGGATTGTCGGAAGAGAAGGGCGGTCCCTTAAGCAAGCATCTTCATTCCCGGATCGAGGTGGCACAAATTCTTCAATCCGGCAAAGTGCCGGTGACCGATTTGCGGGCGCCCATGATTTTAGGATCCGGAAGTGCATCCTTTGAAATATTGCGGTACCTGGTGGAACGCCTTCCTGTTATGATCACGCCGCGCTGGGTAAATTCCTTGAACCAGCCGATCGCCATTCGAAACGTTGTCGGCTATCTTGTCGGCTGCCTCGAACACGATGAGACCATCGGCCAGACCTATGATATCGGCGGGCCGGACGTCGTGACATACCGGGATTTGCTGGATATTTATACGCAGGAAGCAAAACTGCCCAAACGACGGGTTATACCGGTTCCCGTGTTAACCCCCACCCTCAGTGCCTACTGGATACATCTCATCAGCCCGGTGCCCCATTGGATCGCACTGCCGCTTACCCAAGGATTGACAAGCAATGCCGTATGTTCGGACAAACGCATTCAACGGATCATTCCTCAGAACCTGATCAGTCCCCGTGAGGCAATTCGAACAGCGCTCGATAAAATGATACAACAGCAGGTGGACACCTGCTGGGCCGATGCCGGAGACGTGGTAACGCCCGAATGGGCCCATTGCGGCGATGCGGAATGGGCCGGTGGCAGTATTATGCAATGCGGGTATCGGGCCCGAATAAAAGCGGTTCCGGATGAGGTATGGCAGCCCGTTAGCAGAATCGGCGGTAACATCGGCTGGTATTATGCCGAGGGGTTGTGGCGGCTGCGCGGCTTGATGGATCGATGGTTCGGCGGTGTGGGGTTGCGTCGGGGACGGCGACATCCAAGTGAACTGCGGGTTGGAGATTTTTTGGATTTCTGGCGGGTGCTGGAGGTAGCGCCGAAGGAGCGATTGTTATTGCTGGCAGAAATGAAGATTCCCGGCGAAGCCTTGCTTGAATTTAAAATTCATCCAATTGGAGATCAGTACACGGATTTTCAGATGCTGTCGCGCTTTTTACCCAAGGGGCTCTGGGGAATTGTGTACTGGTATATTTTCTATCCGTTTCATGAAAGGATTTTTTTTGGGATGCTCAAAGGGATGGCAAAGGCCATTGGAAAACCCATTGTGTCCGGCCCGGAGCGTTTTACGCCAAGACTTCAC
>CAZQAF010000104.1:0-10860 GCA_964591175.1 uncultured Desulfobacteraceae bacterium
CGCTGCAAACCCGGATGTCCCCCTTGCTTTGCTTGACGATGTCATACACCGTAAAAAGCCCCAAACCGCTCCCCCCACCCTGTTTTTTGGTGGTAAAAAAAGGTTCAAAAATGCGCAATTGGGTCTTTTTGTTCATCCCAAAGCCGGTATCGCCCACGGAGAGTGCCACATAAGGACCGGACCGGACCGAAATATGTTTTCCGGTGTTTTTTTCATTCAGCGCTTCGTTTGCAGTCCTTATTGTGATCTTCCCGCCTTGAGGCATGGCATCGCCGGCATTAACCGCCAGATTCATGATCACCTGCTGCATCTGTGCCGAATCTACCTTCACCGGCCATAATGCAGGGTCCAGATTCATCTCCACTTTCACGTTCTCACCGATCATACGTTTGAGCATTCTTTCCGTTTCGACAAGGACGTCGTTAAGGTTCAACACCGTCGGCTGTATCACATGTCTGCTGCTGAAAGCCCAAAGCTGCTTCACCAAAAACCTGGCCCGTTCCCCGGCCTTCTTAATCTGATCGATGTCCTGACGCAGGGTGTTATCCTTATTTAAGTCTTCGAGCAAAAAGCTGGAACAACTGATGATGACCGTCAACAAGTTGTTTAAATCGTGGGTCAAACCGCCCACTATTTTTTTGACAGCATCCATCTTCTGAGCCTGAATAAGCTGTGCCTGCATTTTCGCTTGCTCTGCTGCCAGCTCTTCAAAATTATCAAGCGTTTTTTTAAAAGTATCTTCCGCCTGTTTTCGCTCAGCAGCATAGCAAACAGCACGGACTATCAAGTTGCTATCCGTCTTTCCCTGAATTAAATAATCCCGGGGGCCTTTCTGCATCGCTATTTTTGACATTGATTCGTCTTCGAGATCCGTCAGCAACATGATTGTAATTCCCTTTGCTTTGAAGAATTTGCCCCCTGAGTTACACCCTGATTGAGGGTGAAAAAAACTGAGAACGATAATTTATTCCCTGAGCTAATATTTTTATTCAGTTTGGATTGTATAGGAGTAAAAGAAAAAAGCATATCGGGAGAATCATGATTTTTTATGGGATATTTTTTAAAGTTTAAAACTGCGGCTTTAAAGGAGATTAATTTTCATAAACGGATAACCTTCTGTTATCAAAGCGTAATATGAATATCAGAAAATCCCTTATTTGATTTTAGAATAATTTCCTAGGCATGAAAACATAGTGGTATCAGATAGATATGGATTATTATGATGTGTATCAAGCACACATGGTATTTTGACTTATTCTAACATACCATATGATGTGGTAATCAGGAGGGGTGGTTTATCAGGAAAATCCCTAGCCGGAATTTTCGAAAAACCCGGCTTAAACGTTGATGAGGTTTTTTTTGATGGCGATCTTTGTTAGATCAGCGATTGTGTGTACATTCAGTTTTTCCATGATATTGTATTTATGGCTTTCCACAGTCTTGGGGCTGATATACAATAGTTCGCCAATTTCTTTGACGGTCTTTCCATCAGCCAAAAGGCAAAAAACCTCCCGTTCACGAAAGCTCAGCTTTACAAAATCTTCTTTTTCTATTTGACCCATTTCCAGCTTTTCCAAATATCTCGCCAGAATGTCCGGTGTCTTGTTATTAAAGTAAGTTCCGCCCCCTTTCACCGCCTTTAAGGCGAGAATTAGGTCTGAAATAGAGTCTTGTTTCAGTACATATGCAGATATGCCGGCTTTAAGAAGATCGATAACAAACCCTTTATCAGAATGCATGGTATAAATGATGATCCGAATTTCGGGGTTAAATTGCTTCATTTGCTTGGTGGCCTCTATACCATTTAGATTCGGCATTGAAATGTCCATGATCACTATGCCTATTTTTAAAGACTTCGCAAGTTCTACGGCCTGAAGCCCGTCAAGCGCCTCAGCCGCCACCTCAAATTCCGAATTTCCGTTTAAAGCACCCTTAATGCCTTCAATCACCACCTGATGATCATCCACGATCAATAATTTGCATTTTGACATAATAAACTCCGTTTGTTTACATTGGTATCTCCGCCAGCACATGCGATCCTTTGTCAATTTGTGATTCTATAGCAAACGTTCCATCGAGCTGAATCGCCCGCTCTCGCATAATGACAAGTCCCAGAGACGCTTTCCGTTTTGAAATCTTCAAAGCCTCGTCCCGATCGAAGCCGATGCCGTCATCTTCCACACTCAATGAAAGTCTCTTGCCTTTCTTAACCAGGCTCACGAAAACATTTTTAGCCCTGGCATGTTTGACGATATTGTTTAATGCCTCCTGTGCAATGCGGTAAATGGCAAGTTCTTTTTCCGGACCAAATCGTTTCAAAACATTTCGATAAAAAAATTCGATCTGTATACCTGTGCTTTCTTGAATCTCACTGAACAGATCCTCAAGAGAAGACACGAGCCCCAAAGCATTCAATACGCCCGGCGTTAGTCCGTGAGAGATATCTTTAATATCCTTTATGGCAGAGATCACCTTTTTCTTTGCGGCCTTAATGTGAAATCCCGGCTCCGCATCCGTGGGCTTAAACAGGCTTTCGATCACTTCAATGTTTATTTTGAGTGAGGTTAAAATCTGGCCAATGTGGTCATGAAGTTCCATGGCGATCTCATGACGATCTTTTTCCAGAAGATCGATAAGCCTTTTTGACAATATTTTTCTCTGATTAGACTCTTCCAGCAATTCTTCGTTAGTAAGTCTTAAAGATTCCTCAGCCATCTTGCGTTCCGTAATTTCAATGATGTTCCCCATTATGGCAGGTCTTCCTTTATAATTGATGACGGTTGCCATCATTTCGCACCAAACAGTTGTGCCGTCTTTTCTAAGCCTTTGAACCTCATAGCGTTCGATAACAGCTTCTTTCTTCAGTCTTTTTGATACCCTTTGTACTGCTTCCTCTCTTTCATCAGGATGAATTAAGCTCAGGTAATCCATCCCCAGCAATTCCTCAGGCAAATAACCGTGGATATTGGCAAATCTGTCATTAACCAACACAAATCTTTTGTCCTGATGAATAAAAACGCCGGTGAGGGAGTATTCAGTAATTTTTTTGTACTTCTCCTCGCTTTCACGCAGCGCCCTTTCAGTCTCTTTTTCTTGAGTGATATCGCGCCCATATCCCACGATGCCTGCCATCTCGCCGTCATCATTAAACCAAGGGAATTTATGAATATCTATAACGATAGGTTTATCTTTGACAACGCCTTCTTCTATGAACCGGATGGGCGCTTTTCTTTCTTTGACAATGGCATCGGAATTAACACTTATTTCTTCGAAGAGAAATTCATAACAGGCTTTCCGTTCCCGATCAGAAAGAACCATATAACGTTTACCGACAACCTCATCCGGGTGACTGCACATCAGCAGCTTGTCGCACATGGCTTTGTTGACGAACAGAAATCTGTCCTCCATGTCTTTTACCCATATCAGATCCGTCACATTAGCTGAGACAAACTCCATTAGACGATGTAAATCACGAGAAACCACGATATCTTTCCTCACTCTCTTGAAGTGCCGTGTAGGATTTTAGCGGATCATCCGCCATTTTGTTGAACGATTGGCCGAGCTCGCCCGGTTCATCTTCTGCAATGATATCCCTGCCCGGCCGAATAATTTTCTGTCCTGGTTTTTGGGTTTGCTTTCCAATTCTTTTTCCCCACTTTGCAACACATTAGATGGTTTTGACTGAACGTAGTGAATCCAAAGACATCATTCCGATACTAGTTGATACAAAATTCATGCCATTTCGTCTAAAATCGTCTCTGAAAATTAAATGGACGCCGTGAAATGCAACGGCTTGGTCAATGGCATTATTTTTTCAAATAAGATGAATCTTATTGATTCCGATTGATTCCGATATGTAACCAAGCCGTATATGCACTTTTGCCGGCACATCTGCTGTTTGCCGTCCCGGGTCTTTGGTTCATTTGTTGTTGGAAATATTCAGGGATTGACTTGGAAATGACACATCAAAGAATAGGGTTGGATTTCTTATGTTTCGTCAGTTCTTTGACGTTACTGGAGGATTTTTTGACAAATAAAATCGAGAAACGATTTTATTAAGGGAATTCTTGTTATCTGACTGTATAATTGTGGAGGAAATAATCCAGCCGGGATATCTGGTGAGGTGTCATTTCTCCAAATTGCACACCGCGTTGCTTTCTTTCTAAAAAAATGAATGCGGAGTGGCCGGCTACAGGAGAACCCCAAACAGTTTTAAACGGTACATTCTTTAAATAAAAACCATCCAATGCAGCGACTATATCCAATTCAAACGGTGCTGCCAATTCACCATCTATGTCAATATAACTAAAGGCAAGCCCGCTTTTGCTGATGTCCATGATTTGGCCAATATGGATATATTCGAACGCTGTATTAAACTCAATGGCAACCGCACCGCTCTTAACCTTGAATCGTTTATGTTTCCTGTGCTCAACAAACGCTTTTTTTTTGCTCATCGCAAAAGATCCTAACATTGAAGAAAATATCTTTTTTATTCAGCAATTTCCGTACCAGATATGAATTGTTCGTTTAATTGTGTATCGGCAATGGGAGTTGTTGGTGGAGAATTCAGTAAAATCAAATGATTATGGATTCATTCTTTCGCAGGAATTACAGCGCTAGACGCTCAAGTGAAAAGGCAGGAATCAATGATTGCACAGAAAACTGTGCAATCATGCACATTTTTCTGTGCAATCTGGTCAGAACAGTGATGAACGCTCATCCCTTGCAATCGTTTTTCCAACCGCAACCCGCTCAAATCGGTATCTCCGCCATCACAATGGTTCCTTTGCCCATCTCTGATTCTAAGGTGAACTCTCCATCGCACTGTATCGCCCGCTCTTGCATAATGATAAGTCCCAGCGCTTCTTTACATTTTGAGATCTTCATCTCCTCGCGCTGGTCGAAGCCGATGCCGTCATCTTCCACATTCAGCGAAATCACTTCGCCTTTCGTTAACAGACTCACATAAACATTTTTAGCCTTGGCATGTTTAGTGATATTATTTAATGCCTCCTGGATGATGCGGTAAATGGCAAGCTCTTTTTCCGGATCGAATCGTTCTGGAATATTCCGAACAAAAAAATTGACATGTATGCCGGTGCTTTCCCGAGTCTCACTGAACAGCCCATCAAGAACGGCGTTGATTCGCTTTGCCGTAAAAAACATCAGAATCCCGAAGAACAGAACCATTCCCCCCATGGCGATGTGAATGTCGTCGCCAATGATGAAAAACCTTATACGACGGGAAGTAAGGCCGGCAGACTGTAAGCAAGAAAAGATCTTATGGTTACCGAATATGTCCCTGTTGTTCCGGCAACCATCCCGCCCAGCACAAAAGCAATAAGCGTCTGATGTGCTATGGCATCTATCGGAAACAGAAAGATAAAGGATAGAAATATCTTATTCGAATTTAAACCCTTTTTCATTAATAAGCCTCAAACAAGCATCGGCCACCCCTGGATCATAGAGAATACCTTTTCCCCTTGAGATTTCCTCCAATGCCTTTTCCATGCCGAGAGCCGCTCGGTAAGGTCGGTGAGAGGCCATGGCCTCAACAACATCAGCGACACTCATTATTCTGGCTTCTATGAGGATGTCTTCACCTAAAAGCCTTTCGGGATATCCGGAACCATCCATCCTTTCATGATGTTGCAGTATGATCTGGGCAACCGGGCATGGAAGCTCTATATCCTTTAATATGTCGTAAGCGGCTTGGGGGTGAGTTTTAATCAGGCTGAATTCGATTTCGCTTAACCGGTTGGGTTTACCGAGAATCTCAGCGGGTATAAAGATCTTTCCGAGATCGTGAATCAAACCGGCCATTTTGATCGCTTCGATCTGTTTCTTTGAAAGGCCCATCTCGACGGCTATGGCACCTGCGAGGCCGGCAACGCGTCGTTGATGGCCGGCAGTGTATGCATCCCTGGCTTCTACTATCATTGCTATAGCTTGGATCGTTGCATTCAGCGCTTCTCGCAATTTTTCTAGAGTCTTTTTCAGTTTTCCATCGTTACGCTTTAAATTTTTTGTTCGTTCTTCAACTTTGGCTTCTAAACTTTGGTTTAATTTAACCAGTTTTTCATTTTGTTTTCCGGTCAGTTCAAACAAATCCTTATTATCGAGTAATAATTCATAATGATTAATAGCGTTATGAATTGTCATTTTAAACTCATTATTATCCCATGGTTTGCTGATAAAGCGGTAAACCTTCCCTTTATTGATAGCAGCTATGGCATTCTCAAAATTAGCATGGCCGGTCAGAATAATGCGTATCGTGTTTGGCCATCTATCTCTGACCTTCTCCAGAAAAGCCGTGCCCTTCATTTCCGGCATTTCATGATCCGCGACAACCACGGCGACTTCTTCCTCTCCCATCTTTTCCAGAGCTTTTAACGGACTCCCGAAGGTCATTATTTCATAGGGTTCATCCATAAAAAGCCGATTTAAGGCATTCAGAATATGAGGTTCATCATCTACGAATAGAATTTTAGCCGCCATTTTTGTCCCTTTTTATCCCTCTAAATCACGAAGGCGTTTAATATTTATTTAAAATACTTTATGGCAAAAAGTATGCCAAATGTTCGGCCGTTGAGTATATGCCTGTTTTTTTATTGGATTATGAAATATGGATGGATCTGAGACAAGTGGCTCTCTATCAATTTGATAGAACATTGGCAGGCGAATCTGTCATTTTGAGAGCAAATTTAAAGCATGGAAATTGTGCCATAGCATCAATTCCCTTATTCACTTCTCAATTTGGCACGGGTTCTGCAAAATATGCCGGCAGTCATGCTTAATTCCCTATACCAAGTCGAAGCAGTTCGATTAAATTGAAAGCGCCTTTGAAACCGATTTTTTTGAATCTAAATTGAAAATCATTATTTCTGAAGATCTGCGTCTGTTAAAGAATTGGACAAAACTCGCGAAAAATATCGGCAATTTGGATAAATTTCCTAAAGCCTTCAAAAATGAACTCTTTCCGCAGCAAACTGCGGGTATCACATCGGCTTCAATACATTACGCCGATGATAAGGAAAGTTCAATATTTCAGATTCATCCCGCGCTGCAAGCAGCGGGGAATTCAAATTTAAAACTGACCGCCGATCAGTTTTTACTACCGGAAAAGCCTTCGTCCCTATGATTTACCCTCTCTATTTCATCAACAATGGCACGACTGAGGATGCCTATAGCCCGGCTCTGGGCCGCAACCAGTGCGTCGTAGTTTTCGGCGGATATGGGCTCTTTAATGCGGGTATTCTTCATCACAGGTTCATTCGCGTCTTTTTGATTCCATACGGACCAAGTCACGTTTAACACAACGTGCCCACCAAACCGGCCGTCAAATTGCTCCACAGTCAGCGGAATACGATAAACCGGGGAAGACTGATCGGTCCAGGGATATGTGGCCACCCGATCTTCGGGCAGAAGCATGGAAATGTTCCTGGCCAAGACGCGTAAGAAATCTCCCGAAAACGAGCCGGCCCATCGATGGAACTCGGACACCTCTACACGATTTTGGTTTTTTCGGGTCACGATCTGTGGACGGTCAAGAAATTTTGGAAATTCCACCGGCCCCACACCGATGGCAAGGGTATCCCCGGAAACAGATGGAGAGCTGTCCGGTTGCATCTCGAAAAAGGGATTCAGAGTATAATATCTCACTGCAGGAGTGGTACTGCACGAAGCAAGTAAAAATACCATAAAGAAAAATACCCGACCGATGTTCCCAAAACCTGCTCTATTTTTCATTGCGCTTTTCCTTTCCAAAAACCAGGGACTCGGGATGTCGTTCCAGGTAATCCGCCAGTACGCTGATATTCCGGGCTGCGTCGGCCAGCTCTGCCAGCGCACGTTTCAATTCGTGACCCGTGGGAGACTCGGCACTCAACAGTCTGTCCAACTTAATCAAGGTGGTTTGAGATCGCTCCAACGTTGCGGTGGCCGCAGGGGCAACCGTTTCGTCCAGATTATGCATGAGCTTGACCAACTGTTCGGCGGACTTATTCAAGTGCGCCAGGGTCTCTCGGAGGTCTTTGCCGATCT
This sequence comes from uncultured Desulfobacteraceae bacterium, assembly GCA_964591175.1. Lineage (GTDB taxonomy): Bacteria > Desulfobacterota > Desulfobacteria > Desulfobacterales > UBA11574 > UBA11574. The sequence goes on from CAZQAF010000104.1 coordinate 8,044, forward strand.
GCTCCAGGGGAAGTTTTTCCAGCTTGTCTACAATTTTAGTTATGCCTCTGGTGATCTCTTCTCTGGACGTCGGAATGGTTGGTATTTCCGGATATTTCCCGCCGTATATGATCTTCCGGGGCGGTTCATCCGGATACATGTCCAAATCAATGTAAAGTTGTCCGGTCAAGAGATTTTCCTGCTTGAGTTGCGCCCGGAGGCCCTTTTCCACAAGAATCTCGTTCCCACGCTGTCTCTCAATGGCTTGCCTGCCGATTATTGCAATCCGCTCCGGTTCTATCTCAATTGCAACAGGTATTCGAAAGGCCATGGCATCATAGTCAAACTCCAATTTTAGATCAATAACCTCTCCAATCTTGATGCCTTTGAATTTCACCGGCGCGCCCACGGAAAGGCCGCCTACCGAACCTTGGAAGTTCAACAGCCAGCGGGTCTTTTCCATATATGTTTTCTTGTAGATATCCTCCCGTCTCTCGTACAGCCGAAAGATCCCGCCCTCTTGGGCGACCGGACCGGGTTCCGAATCCATGGGGGTATCAAAGGCAATCCCTCCGATCATCAGGGCCACAAAGGATTCCGTGTTCACTTTGATTCCGTTGGCATCAACGGATACGTCCAGCCCTGCCGCATTCCAGAACCGCGTATTGTTATGCACGCGCTCATAATGTGGTGCATTAATAAAGATATTGATATCAATGGCTTGCCCGTCTTTTTCCAGTTCGTATGCCACAACCTGGCCCACCTGGATCTGCCGGAAATAGACGGGTTTTCCAACATCCAGGGAACCCAGTCTTTCTGCCTTGAGAATGAAATGGCGACCGGGCAGACCCGTGGTTACGATGGGCGGTGTCTCCAGCCCCTTGAAGGACCGGACAGTTTTGCCGGGTTTTCCCGGATCCATGCCGATGTAAGCTCCGGAAAAAAGGGTGCCGAGACCGGAAACGCCGCCGACGGCCACCCGGGCTCGTACCACCCAAAAGCGGGTGTTTTCCGACAAATAATCTTTGGCCTGTTTCATCAACTGGGCCGTTACCATGACTTGAGACAGGTCCGATCCGAGACGGATCTTCTCCACTTTACCCACTTCCACGTCTTTGAATTTTATTTTGGTTTTGCCAGCTTCCAGCCCTTTGGCGCTTTTGAAGGTAATCGTGATGGTGGGGCCCTTTTCGGTTACGGCCTTGTATGCCAGCCAGCCGCCGATCAAAAGAGCGACCAAAGGCACGATCCAGATGATGGAAACGCTTATTTTGGGTTTGACAACGGCCCGGGTTGCTCCCGAGGAAGTGGTTTCACCCCTTGGCTGTTCATTCATTTCTATCCTCCGTTTGGTCCCATATGAGTCTGGGATCAAAACTCATGGCTGCGAACATGGTAATGATCACTAACGCGCAGAAATAGACTGCCGCCGGACCGGCTTCGATGGTTGCCAGGGCGCCTAACTTCACCAGGGCAACCAAAATGGTCACGACATACACATCCATCATGGACCAGCGGCCGACAACCTCGGTCATTCGATACAGTTTGGTGCGATCCACGGGTCGCCATCTTGATTTGCGCTGAACCGAAAAAGACAAATAACTGAGAGTCAAAAGCTTTATTAATGGCACAAAGACACTGGCCACGAAGATGACCAGCGCAATGGGCCACATGCCCGAAGAAATAAAATACATGGCTCCGCTAATGATGGTATCGGCCTGCTTTTTCCCCAAAGAGGTGACAATGGTGATCGGCAACACGTTGGCCGGAACATAGAATATTGCGGCCGCCAGGATCAGTGCCCAGGTTCGCGCAATGCTGTTGGGCTTGCGCCGGTGCAGGTGCGTGCCGCATCGCGGACAGGTCAATCCATGACCTCCCTGGGATGGTAAACGGCACAAAAGATGGCAGGTATGACATCCGATCAGGTTGGCCCGTGCAACGGGGATGTCGCGGCTACTCTCTTGAATTTTTATTCTTTCCCACACCGCATGCGGATCCAATACCGCCAGGGACGCGGCCAAAATAAAGATCAAGGCCATGAAGGCAAAAACCGCGATTCCCGGCACGATCGTTGCCATTTTGGACAGTTTTGCAATGGAGACCAAAATACCCAGCATGAATACTTCCATCATGGCCCATGGTCGCAGGGATTGGATGAACCGAAACACTTCTTTTAATTTCCAGGGGATCCGGTTCAGCCTGAGCGGTACCAGAACATACAGCAACCCCATCATCTGTGCCGCAGGCATGATAATGGTCGTCAACAGCACGACGGTTGCCAGGATCCACATCCCCTGATGATAAAGCTCCTGGACGCCGGTAATCAATATGATCTCGCGGACCTGGGCCTGGAGTTTGAAGCCTAAAAAAGGAAAGGCGTTCGCCACCACAAAAAGGATAAGCCCCGCCACCGTCAACGCCAGCGTACGCTCCAAACTATTGCGTTTGTGCTGATACAACAGCGCGCCGCACCGGGAACACCTGGCTGCGCTTCCTTCGGGCACAGGGCCAACCCGATGAATTAAATCACACTCGTGGCACGCTATTAACGACATGACTCCTTCCTGAATTGATCATAAGCAAAACCGATAACGATCATAATATATTTATTCCATATTGATGCCGATATGCCCCATGCGCGCTTAATCGTATTTTCTTGCAAGAGACATACCACATAAACAATTTCTTTCATTTGTTTTAAAGGAACGCTTTCACCCACGGGCTTACGCCCGTGGTCCTCAGCTAAATTTCGATAGATTTAAAATACATGTATTAAAGAGTGAGTTCAATTTCCAAGCCAGAATTCACGATGAAAATGAAAGGAGGTGATTGAGT
>CAZQAF010000105.1:0-10692 GCA_964591175.1 uncultured Desulfobacteraceae bacterium
ACAGCAAAAGATAGCGTTACTTTTAAATTAATTGAGTAAATGATGTAACAATTTTTAGGTAATTTTCCCCACAATTACATAGTTTATTTCAATTAATTTTTTTGCCTATTCTTAACCTAATTTGCTTAACCTTTTGAGAAGACTGTATAACCTCAAATCCATCTGAATTTGCATGATTATTGCATAAACTTGACACGTTGTGGTATTTCATCGCTTTTTGGTATTTCATCGCTTTTTGGTATTTCATCTTTCGCTTGTGACATAACACTTTTTCTACAATTCAGGAGTTACAAATGAAAACAATCGTAGCGTTTTTATTTGCTTTTTTATTAATTTTGAGTGTGCGTGGGAATGCTACTGAAAAAGGTACTATTGATTTGGTTTCGTTTGACAATTCCTCATCTGTTGTTGAAAATTATAAAATTGAAGCCGAGACCATTTCAGAGCCGAAATTAGAGCAAAAAAGGTCTGCCTTGCCTGAATCCATAAGCATGTTTTTTTTAGGTGCCGGCCTTGTCAGTCTTGGAACCTTTGCACGCAAAAAAGTCTCGCGCATGTAAATTAAACATGACCACTCACTCACGTTCCGATAATGGCGACCGGCGCTTCGAGATAGAACGACGCCAGTTTTCTTATCATTTTTACAGCCCTGAACGAAGGTCTGGTAAAGATCGCAGAGGAAGGACGGTTAGAAAGTTAAAACTGAGAACATCTAAATAAAAAAAAATTTAAACGAGCAGGGTCAGAAATGGTCCTGCTTTTTATTGCTCAACAACGGATCTTTTAAAATCTTGAGCGAACCGTTTTCGTTTCATGACAGGGTCCTTTCGCCTCCCTTCGGAGGCAATACCCCTCTCTTAACACTCAACTACTTTTTGTACAATCGGATGGGTTCACGCCAAACCAACATCCACTCACAAATCACTTTAATACATCTTTCAGCAAATATCACTTTTACTACAATATATTGTGTTACTTTTTGTTTGACATACTATATAAGTTATCCTATACGGTTATTATAGGGCAATTAGACGAATATGGGCTGCACCTATAAGTATGATGTGCGGAATCTCGTAAAACAATTCTGTATGGCAGACGCCGTTTAAGATTGTTAACCTTTCCTGAAAAAAATGAATATCGAGCAGAGAAAATATATACGGTTTTCAGTACAGGACAATGCGTTCGCTGCATTAAGAGAAGGATTTAAAAAAATAGGGAAAGTCAATGATATCAGTAAAAAAGGGTTGGCTTTTTCGTATTTAACGGATGGCATTAACGCCGGTTCAGATAGAGATTATTCTGAAGTTGATATTTTTCTTTCATGGAACAGCTTCTACCTTGAGAAAGTGCCTTGTAAAATCGTATATGACATTCAAGATCCTAAATCTGATAAAGATCATAGTATTATGACGCGCCGGTGTGGTTTGCATTTTGGCGAACTCATTAAAAGGCAATCGGAACTATTGGAATTATTCCTAAAAATTTACACAATAGGCCCATTATCATCATAGCCTTTTGATTTATTTCGTAAGAACTGAATCCTCGACAATTACATCATATTTGTAGCCGAAGCCAAAATCTTTGTCAGTGGCCAGAGTTCCTTCAATGGAGACAATGTCGCCTATTTTCGCGATATTAGCTGATGTAACCACCAGATCATACGTGTTTTTCGCAGGATCTCCGGTGCCATCCTGAATATGGATCCAGTTTCTTCCCATAATATTGGGGTTTACCTTCACAACCCGCCCCCTTACCGTTACTTTCTGTTGGTTCAGGGAGGCTTTTTTCGCGTAAAGTTCAGCAACCGTGTAACCGTTCTGAGCGGTTGACTTTTCGACTTTCACCTTGGAAAAAGGCACTGCCGGGTGGCCGCCGGGGGCTTGTGAGGTTAGGCCGTGAGCGGCCATTTCGGATCGGTTTGCATTGGGGACTCGAGACAGTGTCTTGCCGGATTGATCGGCCGGGGTCTTCGATTCGGTTCCGGCTGTACCATTACCGCACGCGATCAACCCTGGAATTACAGCCAGGCCGGCGAAACAAACGATTATTTTCTTTAGGTTCATAATATTGGATCTCCTGTTCTTTAAATGATCGATCTCCTGCAACGATTAAAAATTAACGTATAGCATCTTATTTTATATATTTCACGGCCTTTTTTTGAAAACAAATCCGGGATAATCAGATCGGACATGAAAGAAATAGGGATGAAAGGCCGGGAATGGAAACCGGATGCTACAATGCATCTATTAACCGGGCGTATCGAATTCAATGTCATAACGGAGATAATTCATATTTTCATTGGACCCTTCGCTTCTATTATTGGTATTTGACAACTATAATATCTGCTTGAGTAGTCTTACACAAATGGTTAAATCCGGTAGCGCTGGTTTTTAAGATCATTCAAATTATTACGCCTAGCTTAATAAGTGTCGCAGGCTGGTATAAAAAACGCTTATGCTTTCTCGCCTTACAATTACGCTGTATGCCATAATAATTATGACACTATTCGTCAAGCCATTCACCCTGCGCGCTGAAACGATTGACATCCCTGTATTTATTGACTACCCGCAATTGCAGCTTCTTATGATACAGGATGCGTTTAAAGGACCCAATAACACTGAACAATATCGATTGGATGAAGACGGATGTACAAGTATTACCTTCTCGGAGCCCCGTTTGTCAGCGGAAGGTGGATTGCTGAGAATGGATGCGAAGACCCTTGTAACCATCGGCATCCCCACAATTGGCACTTGTAAAAAAATTATCAAATGGATTGGACGTACGGCGGTTACCGGTAAACCCTCATTAGTAAAAGATCAACCGTTGTCCGTTAGGTTTAAGGTGCAGGAAGCCCGACTTTACGATAAAACCGGTAAGCGCCTTAAGGATGGTTTAGTCCTTCAGGCGGTGAAGGAACAATTGCATCTTTTATTAAGCAACTACAAGTTGGATTTAAAACCTGAAACCGATCCCTTCAAAGCCCTGTTACCTTACTTTTTGCCCCTTTATCCGGCGAAACGCTTAACAAAGATGATCGACAGTCTTCGCGCCGGGCACCTTGTTCTCCGATCCAACGGATTAGCTATCCAGCTGTTAATTGATTTCGAAACCCTCCCAAAAGGCGGACCAGAGCCCACTCTCAGTGAAAAAGAAATTCAACGGCTTGAACAACGGTATCAAAGCTGGGATGCTTTTTTGACCTTTGTCATTAAGGAAGTTGCCACTGCCACTCGTTCGGAAGAACTTCGTTCCCGTCTGTTGGATATACTGCTGGATGCACGCTACCAGTTTAAATCGATTCTCCGTGTGCCGCAAAAAAGTGAAGATGACCCGGTCAAACAGTTGTTTACCCGAAGCTGGGAGAGGCTAATGCCAGTGATGCGAGAGATTAGTATTCACGCTCCGGAACAGCATCTGCTACCCTATTTGTCGTTTATAACGGCGGCTGACGCACTCAACGCACTGGATCGTTTGGGCCCATCGGTTGGGCTGGATATATCCACTGATGGTCTAAGACGTTTGGCACGCATTCTAAATAACGACCCATCCGTTGACCCAATAAAATTTCTGGATGAAGTCGATCCGATGCTACAACAACTGTTTGATTTCGAGAAGTCCGGTAAAATCATCCAACATAAAAACTCACACAGTTTTAATTTTCATCTGATCCAGCCAGCCTATGCGGCAAACCCAAGGGATCGATTGAATCGCTGGGTTCCGAACACTGACGAGTTAGGGGATTATCTGGTTGAAATTAGAAATTTATTACTAAAAGAGGCGGATGCTCGAATTCGTTCATCATCCATAGGTAAATCGTACGCTCGTATTTTCCGCAAACTGATGCTTACAACGGCATGGCAAGAGAGCTGCTGGCGTCAATACATTGTAGAAAACCGAAAAGTTGTTCCCCTTATTTCCGCGTCAGATGATATCGGTATTTTACAGATCAATAAAAATGTATGGCGGGGCTTTTACTCCCCCGCCAAGTTGAAATGGGACATTACCTACAATGTTCGTTCAGGCAGCGAAATTCTATTCAAATTCATGGTCCATTACGCGTTGAAACAAAAAGAGAATAAACATGCTGGCGGTTTATCCAACCTGGCCCGCGCCACTTATTCTACTTACAACGGCGGACCGTCGCAGGTTAGCCGCTACCGCAGAAAAGACGTCCCAGCGGCTGACAAAAAAATCGATGCCGCCTTTTGGAAAAAATATCAGCAAGTCAGCCGGGGCCAAGAATTAGCTGTGGCGCAATGTTTTGGTGGTCAAGCCTCAAGTTCAACGACGGCTGTGACTCAAACAAACAAAGGGCGGAAGCCATATAATTTAAAACAAATGACCACAACCACGAAATCACATCGTATTGAAAATGTCGAGTGGATCAAAGCACGCAATCCCACACATTTTACGATACAGCTAACGGCGATGAGCGACGAGCAAGCCGTAAAAAAGTTTATAAAACAACAAGTTCAAGCTGGAACTTTCGCCTATTACCGAAAAAAGCAAAAAGGACGGGATATCTACATTGTCATCTGCGGAAGCTTTGCTAACCGTGTTGCTGCGGAAAAGATCGCTGCTCGTTTTGCTCAGCATAAACCCTGGATACGGGATTTTGGCAGTATTCAAAAGATCATCTCAAAATGATCATAACAACGGTGAAACCCGCCTTTGTATTTTTTTGATATCTTCCTCGAACGCGAACTAATCCTTGGTGATTCTTGCCAGTAGCTCTCCTCTTGCAATAACGCCGCCGACCCAAAGGCTCAAAATATGTCCTTTGGTGGGGGTGCAGATCCTTTTTTCAGAAAAATCCGGAAAAGTGATTAAATTGCCGAGAAAGTCTGTTTTTCCCCCAAGCTCCTTGATATTGGGCGAAAATAATCCGCTATGCTCTGCGGTAACGATTCTCATGTTATCATGAGTTATCGGTATGGATTCGAATCTGCAAGGTCTTGAAAGATTTCCCGCATGTCTCAAAAAGCTTTCTATTATTTTCACGCCATTGTTTATATAAAAATCAGTGATTCTTTTTCCTTCCCCCAACTCAACGGTTATCGCCTGGATGTTTTTGTTCAGAAGACTGCCGACCAGTGTGTTTTCGAGGGGTTCTTTTCTGAGTAAAATAAACGGGACATCGAGATGTTCGGCCAAATCCCGGACATCGGGATATCTCCCTTCATACAACCTGGCTTGGGGCGTATCCAGAATGTTATCGTTACCATTGTGAAGATCTAAAACGCAGGCACAACGCTTTAGGATCCGGAATATGCTGTAACACATTTTTTCCGTGATGACGCCGTCTTTTTTTCCAGGCCAGCACCGGTTCATATCTTTTCCGTCTATCCTGCTGGTTCTTTCTTTTACATTGTATGCCAGCGGGTTTGCCAGGGGGAAGATGATTAATTTTCCTTTGAGAGGGTATGTTGTTTTCAAAAATTCTTTGAGAATGACAATGGAGAAGAACTCATTTCCATGCTGAGTTGCCACGATGCCGGTCGTCGGTCCTTTTTCTTTTGAATCGATGATAAAATAAGGGATTCTGACCGGAGACCCATCCGGCAGTTCATTGACAGCCAATATTTTATTTTCTATTTTCATAATAAAATCGTGTAACGATTTTATGAAACGCGGCTATGCCGCTATTTGAATTTATCCCGCACTGCAGGCAGCGGGAAATTCAAATTTAAATATCCCTTTATAATTTTTTTGGCTTTTCACTCAGACCCCTGGTCCCTTGAGTCCTTGAGTCCTTGAACCCTTATTATTTTTCTTCTATTCATAAACCTTTTCATCCACATCATCCGCTCCGGCGGCATCCGGTTCGTGATCTCTTGTCAGGGGATGTTCGCCGGCTTTTTGGTGTTCCTTGTACCATTCCGTAGCGATGATCATGGACATGATTTCGTTGGTGCCGGTCCAGATGGAGGCCAGGCGCAGGTCGCGATGAATTCGCTCGATGGGATAAATATTGGTGTAGCCGATGCCGCCCATGACCTGCATGGCGTTGTGGGCGACTTTCTGGCAGGATTCGGCAACAAACTTTTTGGTTTCGGAAATCATGCGCCGTACCTTTCCGGATTCGACGCCGGCGTCTACGGCACGGGCCGTTGAATAAATCATGGATTTGGAAACATCCAGCAACATGGCAGCCTCAGCCACCTGGAAACTGACACCCTGAAAGTCGGCAATGGTCCGGCCGAAGGCCTTTCGCCGGGTGGTATAGCGGGTGGCGATTTCCAGGGCCGGACGCGCCGCGCCCGCGGTCATGGCCGCAGTGCCCAGGCGTTCGGGGATCATCATGGTTTTGAACACGTCGGAACCGCGGTTCAGGCTGCCCAGCAGGTTCTTTTTGGGAACCTTGACATCCTTGAACACCAGACGGCTGGTTCCGCCGCCCCGACATCCCATGAGGCCATACAAATACTCGGTCTCCACACCGTCGCCTCGCTCCACGATAAAGCAGGAGATCCCCTGGTAGGGATGGGTATCGGGATCGGTTCGGGCATACACCAGAAAAAAGTCGGCGCCCCGGCCGCCCACGATAAATCGCTTCTGGCCGTTTAGCAGAAAATAATCGCCCATGTCCTTTGCCAGGGTGGTGGTTCCGAAAAAATCCGACCCGCCCCTGGGTTCGGTCAGGCATTCAGCGGCAAAAATTTCGCCCTTGAGAAGGGGCTTTACGTACTTTTCCCTTTGCGCATCGGTTCCGTGGAGGACAATGGCATCGCAAACCAGTTCCGCGCCGACTCCAAACACGCAGGCAAAAATATATCCGAGGGTCCCGATCTCCTCCATGACCATGCAGGTGGTGACCCAGTCCATATCCCGGCCGCCCCACTTTTTCGGATAACGGCAGCCCATGAGATTTCGTTTTCCGGCCTCCTGGAGAAATTCTTTGGGAAATTCGATCTTGTCCGCATCCATATCCAGAATCATCTGCCGGGGAATCGACTTTACGAAATCCCTGACCTCATCCCGCAGCGTGAGTTGATCGTCTGAAAACAGAAAATCAAACATGTTTTCCTCTCCTTATTCACCGCCCGCTCATTGTTCAGAAATCAGATATCAGAAATCATAAAAGATAAAACAAATGCCCCGCGGGCGATAAGGTGTCATCGCTTCGCGATAGATTACATCCTGAATATCCTGTTAATCCTGTTTAAAAATGAAAAAACCCGCTTCTCTGTCAGAGAAGTAGGGTTTTTGTATTCATCGCATATCCTCTCCTCAGCTGATCGTTTCAAATTTTAAAAGGAGATCAAATATTTTTTATTTTTAATGAATTTCTTATAATTTTCTTAGAAATTAGGGTTAATTTAGACACCTATGGGATTATTTGTCAAGAGAGGAAAGGCCTTCGGCCGTGGGATGTTAGCTTCCAGCTCGTATGAGCTTACCCACCGGCCTGTAAGCCCTATGGGCTGGAAGCGAGCTCGGAGAGAGGACCGGGAACTTCGTTCCCTTGGGGTTTACCCGCCTTCGGCGTCGCCAGAGGCGACCGGGGTTGGAGGCAAGAGCTTTCAGCCTTGAGCCTAAAGCGCAGCGCGCCTTAAACCTAACGCCGCATTAATGTGATAAGACATGAAAGCATTTTTTACCAAAATTATAGTTGACTTCGTTAAAATGCGGTTTAATTTTAATTATAATGCAGCAGATGCCAATTATTGGTTTTGCTTTGTTATTTTAAAAAAAATATAAAAACAGGAGGGTGATTCTTTAATGACTGATATGCCAAGAAGAGATACCACCGGCAAATGTGATGAGGGAGAATGCAACGATCGCGTGTTGGACGGCCAGATCGAACGGCAGATTGATATCAGCCTTTCAGAAATTGAAACGCCCGCAGCTTATCCGGATGCAAAATGGGCGAGATCCAGAAATGAACCACCCGGTGTTTGGGGAGGCCATGTTTAAAAATGGAACAGCCATTCAACGCCCGGACCGCCGTTGGCCGGTAGAGCGTGATGATCTCCATAATCGATATATGCCTTATATTCCTTTCATAAGCAAACATCATTTTTCAGTCTAATTTCTCTTAAAGCAAGTTCCTACCCATCAGTCTGACGAGACCTTTGCAAAGCGCTCCTTTTTGCCCATACCATTCAATCGCCGAACCCTATGCGGAGGGAAATACTATGAATTCCAATGGTATTATCGATTTGCGCAAGCGCCTTTCCAAAAACCTCAAACGGTTGATCGGCAACACCGTGATCGAAGAAAAAGAGCTCGCCGCCTTCGATCTGATCATGAGCCGTCGTCAATTCCTCAAGGCCGCCCAATTTACCGCCATCGGCGCGCTGGTGGCATCGGCCTACCCGCCCACGGCATGGGGCCGTTATGACCGGGATCTCCACGTCAGCCCGAAGGATGTCGGTCTCACGCTCTCGGACCAGAAAACGGCAACCATAGCCACGCAGCTCGTCTCCGGCACCGAACTCTTCCAGGAAACGGTCTACGCCCAGCCGGTGGTCTCCCAGGAGGGGTTCGAGTCCCACGGGCTCGTCGAGGGGGCAAGGGGGTGGTCTCGCCTTCAGAGCAATTTCTCCTCCACGAATCCTGAAGAATCCCAGTTCCTCGATACCGACTACCACTTCGGACCGCCCGAGTTGATCCAGATCGAGAAGAACTCAAGCGGACAATATGAAGTGGTCCACTACCGTCGCCCCTGGACCGCACGGACCGACGGCGCGCGAACCGACGGGCTCGTCCGCGATATCATCATGACCGAGGCCGACGGGCTCGACAGTCCCACGAAGGTCATTCCGGTCACGGGCACCTTCACCAACTACTTTGTTTCGGCAGGCTCGGATCAGCAGAGCTACATAACTTACATGGTCTTCATCCAGCAGTCCAGCGGACACCACTACATCGCTATCGGCACCGGGCTGTTGAAAGTATCGCCGCCGTATGACACGCTGCCCGACTATCCGGTCCAATGGACCTACAGGCCCTTGAGCGACTTCGGCCCGAAGAGTTCAGACACACTGAATTACACCGACAAGTACACCGAAAGCGTCTGGCAGAGCGACTTCGACGCCGGGGCGCTCGCCCAATACGATCCCCGGCAGTCCCACGAGCACATCCTCCTGTACTACGATAACAAAATCATCATCATCTCAATCTTGGACAGCGGCGGCAAGGAAGAGCCGAATCTCACGGTCTCCAAACTTCCGTATCCCAGCTCCAACGAGGATGCCCGGGTCATCCACATCGACTGGGATTACAATGATGTCGATAATGTCGACAACTGGCGCGCGCTCAAGACCGTCGCGGTTGCGAGAAGCGACAGCAAAAGCGACGGCTCTGCCTCCTATTATTGCTACGCGATGCAGCGGGGCGGTCCCACCAGCGGGGGCAAGGATGTCCACACCTTTTCTGAAGGCATAACATGGGTGAAGGTGGACTACGATAACAGTTGGAAAATCCAGGATCAGCTCGATGTCCCGTTGAGCGACCTCCAGGACGGAGACCTCTACGTGGACTACTCACAGATGTTCAGCGCCAACGGCCTTTACAGCCTGGTATCCGGCGGGGACACCTATCACTCAAAACTCGCCAATATCAGTGGACGCGGGATCTTCGCGTTGACCATCGTGGAATCGACGAACAAGGACGGAGATCCGGTCTTCGAACTTTTCGGGCACTTTCCCCTCGCCTTCCCGGACGCCAACGGGCTCGGCACGATCAACACCTTTTTCGGCGGGACCAGCAAATTCGGCGGCCTGCGCTTCGTGGCCGGAGACGCGGACGGAAATCTTTTCCTGATGCGCCAGCGAAGCGCCCAGGCCACAAGCACACCTTACACCCCGCCCATTTACGGGCTGTATGATGCCGATGGCACGCCGGTGAGTACAATCGACACTGAAGACGATCCGCTTCCGCCGGGGACGGCGAGTACGTCCAACCTGCAAGATCTCGGGAGTTGGGTAAGAGCCTCGACGCCTGGAGATGGTACAACGCATTACCTTCAATACAGCTACAACATGCTCCTCCAAGCCGCCCTCGCCTTCGGGACCGACTCCAACAACCTGGCCCAGGCTGTGTGGCTCGGTAACGGCTACCAGGCTGTTTACGCCGCCAAACGCTTCGGGCTCGACAGCGAGCACGTCGTGGTCCGGCAGATCCAGAACGGCGACACCGACATCTATTCGTCCATCGCAATGTTCAAGAATCCGGTGGACAAGTCCTGGCGGCAGCGGGTCATCGCCAGCCAGACACTTCCGACGGTTCCGGGCGAGAACGAGACCGGCGACCACTACCAGGCCAAGATCACCGCCGCCAACGTTTACGGCATGGCCGTCTCCCTGTCCAACGCGCCGAACACGAACCTGAGGATCGAAGTGCGCGCCGATTCGCCCTGCACGGTGACCGATAACACCAACAACCTCTACTACGAGGTGGACCGCTATACGTCTTTCCTGGCGTCGCCCGACCCGGGCTCGGGGCAACTGAACCTGGTGGTAAAGGCGGACGTCTTCTCCCAGGTGCTTTACGTTCGGCTGGTCGATACCAGCACGCTCCAGCGGTCCACGGACTCGGCCATGCTCTACGCACTGAGCAACGACATTTACCCCTGGCAGTCGATCAATCTCGCGGCCCAGGCCCAGCAGCGCATGGGCAACGACGGGACCACGAGCAGCCAGCCGGGTGACAGCGCGCCCCTTGTGGACACGACGGTCTATATCTCGG
>CAZQAF010000106.1:0-10548 GCA_964591175.1 uncultured Desulfobacteraceae bacterium
ACTAAAATTGAGAAATTTCGCCATTAATTCTGTATAGTAATTGTTCGGCGGGAATGACACGTCGGACGTATCGTGCGGGTTTGGGGCGGTGTTTGATTTATCCAGGAGGTTGAACCATGCGCCATATATGGATTGCGACCTGCCTTGCGACAATTCTTCTCGTGGGCCAGGCGATCGCGGCTGACCGGGCACATAAGGCGGACGCCGCTGAGAGCAAGGCAGGGGTGCTGGAGAAGAACGCAGCGGCCGAAGGCAGCAAGGCGCTCCCTTCTGCATCCGAGATCATCACGAAGTCTGAAGCGCAGGCGGTCGATCCGGTCGGAGAAGAGCCCTTGAACGATGCGATCACCTGTCTTTCACGCACCATCTACTGGGAGGCCAGGGGCGAGGGGGCTGCCGGCATGGAAGCAGTCGCCAATGTTGTTATGAACCGGCTAGGCCATGAGGGCTTTCCGAACACGATTTGTGGAGTTGTCAGGCAAGGCCGCGAGCGGGGTGCCTGCCAGTTCTCGTGGTGGTGCGATGGCCGTTCGGATGACGCAGAGGAGGCTAAATCTTACGCGGTCGCCAAGGAAATAGCTCGAAAAGCTCTCAACCGGCAATTAACGGACCGAACCGGTGGCGCATTGTATTTCCACCAGAGGAACGCAACCCCCAGTTGGTCCGCGAAATATATCAAGACGGTCGAGGTCGGCGAAGTTGTCTTCTACAAGCCTCACGGCGGCACAGCAAAATAGGCCCCTCTGCATTTAGCTTTTATTCGCCTTCGCCAGAATACCCTGCGAGCTTGTATGTAAAAATATGTACCTGCAAAGGACATTCCCCAGCTTGTGAGATATTACGTTGATAAAATTTCAAGGAGACTGGGCAAATCCATTGAAAGCATTCCGACAACCGTTATGAATACCTTGCAGAATTATCACTGGCCCGGCAATGTCAGGGAGCTTGAAAACGTGATCGAACGGGCGCTGATCAACTCTTCGGGTCCCAAACTGCGCCTGGCAGATGAACTGAAAACGCCGCATAAGGATTTGACGACCCCAAAAACGATAGAAAAGGAATATGTCATATATGACTGTTCGTCATATATGACCATGTTTTTCGCCGATTCCGCCGTCCATTGCCGACAGATTTTATCTGATTATTAATTTAAATTTCAATAGGATATATGAAAATTGTCCAGGCTCATCCTGCTTGGCACGAAACTTGATCATGTATTTAAAAAGTGCGAATGTTTTTGCATCAATTCTTTAGCAGAGGAAAAATACGCGTTGTCATGATCATTGTCAGAATAACGATGTTCGTATGGATTTACCTTTTTAAATGAACTTTTTAAAGGCCTTTGAAATTCTGAAACAAGAAAAGGAAAAGTCCCCAATGGCGTGGAACAAAAGAACATCTGATTCTTTATTACCTTGAATGCGGAGGAACATATAAAGTTGAAGCTTATATTGAATAAAATAAGAGTACTATGGGAGCTCATCATTAATGGAAAAATTACTTAGAACAATATTTGAAGCATTTCCGGAAAAATCGACAATCATCTTTAAAGGGAAGTGTTCCGACTGCGGAGTCGCAGTAACAATTGACATCATTCCTACATCAGAAGGATTTGGATTGTTGGGCGGCGCTTTTGTTGAATGTTCAACGGACAAGTATGTCGCTAAATGCCCTGATTGTTTCAAGGTTAGCGCCAAGATGATCGAACGATATCGTGCAACACCCAACATTTTGCCATTATTTGATAAAAAAGACCTTCTAACTTCTATATTGTCAACAAATTAACGGATGAGTGAACAAGTATGAAAAAAATAATCTCAGAATGGTTTCTTCTATTGTTTTCGGTCACCTGTATCGTTGTCAGCATCACCTTTTCCATTTTAAATATTGTGGGGAAATAAAGGGACGCTTTAACTTTTTCGGAGGATTAACTGATTCGCTTAGCGGATAATTAAGCTAGTGTCCATCCATAAATGGTCTTTTTGCCCGATCTCGGCGTTATGCTCAAAAAATAATCCTCGGAATATCAACTATATGCCTGTGGTTATTTTTTTCGCATGCCTTGATATCGAACAAAAAACCTCATTTATGGATGGACACAAGCAAATAAAAGTAAACGAACAGGTGAAGTCGGGAGTGGATCGAAGAATGCCATGTCTTGTAACGAAGTATTTCACCATCAAACTAACAAAAAGGAGTAACCGCTATGAAAAAAAGAAATATCGTTATTCACGGTTTAGTGCTGCTCATGCTGATCGCCACTTTTGTAGCCTGTGCATCGACACCCAAACAGGAAAGTACCGGAGAATACGTTGACAATTCGGTCATCACGACCAAGGTCAAATCTCTGCTTGCAAAAGATGATTTTCTCAAGTCATTCAATATCAGTGTCAAAACCTACAAGGACACCGTTCAGCTGAGCGGTTTCGTAGCTTCTCAAAAGGCCGTCGATAAAGCAGGTGAAATCGCACGCAGCGTCAAAGGGGTCAAATCCGTAAAGAATGATTTGAAGGTGAAAAAATAAGCGATAGAAGAAATGAATAAAAACATGATGCAAGGCAAGATGAAATAATTAAAGGATGCAGGAATCTATAAAAGTTGGACTTGAATAACCATTTTTGACGGTGAACAAGCAACACATAATAGGAGATAATTTATGCCGCTAATTCATTTAGTGATAATTTTGGTGGTCGTTGGGGTGGTGCTATGGTTGATTAATAGCTACATACCGATGCAATCTACAATAAAGAAAATTTTGAATGTGGTCGTGGTTATAGCAGTTATTATCTGGCTTTTGAGTGTCTTTGGCGTCATCGGAAACATCTCAGAAATTCGTATTGGGAAGTGAAGAGTCTGATAATTCTTTCGATGGAGTTTAAACAGAGCAACTGCGAATGTAAAAGCGTGAAAATCAACCAGTTAGCAGGATGTTGAATTTAACCGTGAAGTAAAATGAGAAAAAATATGAAATCACTTAAATCGGTTATATTTGTTTGTCTAACGGTTTGTCTTGTGTTTATCGCGCGGACTGCCGCAGCCGAAATCAGATCCGGCGCAATTACCCTGAGCCCTTTTATTGGTGGATATATTTTTGAGGGGAATCAGAATCTTGACAACGGGCCCGCGTATGGGTTGGGTTTGGGTTATCACTTTGATAAGCACTGGGCTGCTGAAGCTGTTTTCAATTATGTCGACACGGAACTTGATACAAAAGAACTCAGTAATGGTTTGATACTAGAATTTTATGATATTTCCCGTAAACTGGCCGGCGACTGGTGGTACGTCGGGGTAATTGCGCGGATCGATATTCCGATTGATGAATTTTTTTATCAAGAGAACGTTAAACTATCTTTCCCTTCATGACTTTCCGGGCAAATATGTTCTCAAAGAATTTCAAACCTGTCGGAAACGGAAAACATGGTACCAAAATGTTTGATTATTGATTACCCAATTGAAATTAGATTAAAAGACGGGACACCCGTTCTAATTCGGTTGTTAAACCAAGATGACAAAGAGGAGTTGAAGATTGGATTTGAAAAATTATCAACCCAATCAAAATACCGCCGATTTTTTGTACCTATACGCAGTCTCTCAAACAGCCAACTGAAACAGTTGACAGAAATGGATAACAAGAATCACTTGGCCTTGTGTGCTTATGTTGTAAATCAAGATGGCATGCTTGGGATAGGGGTTGCTCGATATATCAGAGTAGAAGACGAACCTGAAACGGCAGAATTTGCGTTAACAATAATTGATGAATATCAAAGCCAAGGTCTGGGGACAGAGCTTTTAAATTTGTTAATTCAATGTGCCCGCAAAAATGAAATTCGTAGATTTATCGGATATATGCTGGCAGAAAACAGTTCAATGCTGAAAATCCTTAAGCATCTTGGAGCCCGGATTCGAAGAGAGGATGGTCCAATCCAACGAGTTGACGTGATATTATCTGAATATCAAGAATCTGAATTTCTGACATAATCGAAATATATCAACGGCAGACAAATTGATGTTAGGGTGAATCATACAGATCAATTGACGATATTCACCCTGTTTTTTAGGCTTCACCAAGCATTTTTTCTATCCAACTTATCGATTCTGCATCGCTGATCCTCCCAATATATCGATCGGGAAACGACAATTTATTTCTTGATTAAATTTGGAAACTGTGCATTTTATTAGATAAAAGTCGAGTATTGTTTTTTTGTATTCGTAAAATTTAATCTGCATTTTCCGATGTCGATCCTTGAATAATGCCGCTATTTTTTATCGATGGGAGCATCGCAAAGAACTTTAAAGTACAATTCAAAACAATATATAACCAAATATAATAACGGCAAATCAACTAAAATATAACCAAAATTCAGGGACTCAGCCCAATTGTGACGAATAATGGCTCATATATGGTATTCAACTATGCCAGTGTCTGAGCTTTTTCGTTTTAGGAGTGATTGAAAATGGCTGAAAAGAAAAAGTTTACACGTTCTTCCCCAAAAAAGCCTGCGGCAAAAAAGAAAGTTGGCGTAAAAAAGAACCCTGCAAAGCAGACTAAACCCGCTGCCGATGCAGACAAAACCATGGCCAAGCCAAAACAGACCAACGATTTTCCCATCGTCGGTCTGGGTGCATCCGCCGGCGGACTGGAGGCGCTTGAAGCATTCTTTTCACATATGCCCTTTGACAGTGGTATCGCGTTTGTCATCATCCAGCATCTAAGCCCCAAGCATAAAAGCATCATGGGCAGTCTTTTGGCAAAAGATACCCAAATGAGGGTCCTGGAAATAAAAGACGGCACGAAAGTCAAACCCAACCATGTGTATCTGAACCCGCCGGACAAAAATGTGATGATCATAAACGGCGCGCTCCAGCTCATGGAGCCAGTAAAGACCGGCGGCATCAATCTGCCCATTGACAGCTTTTTCAAGTCCCTGGCTGAAGAAATGGGTGAAAAAGCGATCGGCGTTGTCCTGTCGGGCACGGCCACCGACGGTACCCTGGGATTAAAAGCGGTCAAGGGGGAAGGCGGCCTTGTCATGGTTCAGGATCCGGCTTCAGCCAAGTATGACGGTATGCCCAGAAGTGCCATTGCTACCGGGATGGTCGATTTTATTCTGCCGGTTGAAAAGATCCCCGCGGAATTAGTAAAATATGCCAAAGCGCCCTATATCTTCCCGCCCAAGAAGGTCATCTTAAAGGACGACCAGTTCACAAATTATACTCAGAAAATATTTGCCCTGATTCGATCCGCCACCGGGCATGATCTATCCCATTACAAACAGACAACCATTCGCCGCAGGATCGAGCGGCGCATGGCCATTCACCAGGTTAATAAGATAGCGGATTATGTCAAATATCTTCAGCAGACTCGGCCTGAAGTGGAAATCCTTTTTAAGGACATGCTCATCGGGGTGACCAATTTTTTCAGAGATTCCGAAGCCTTTAAAATTTTGAAAGAGCAGGTTCTCCCCGGCTTGTTAAAAAACAAAGATCCCGATGCCTTGATCCGTATCTGGATCGTGGGGTGTTCTACCGGTGAAGAGGCCTATTCAATGGCGATTTTATTTTCCGAAGTCATGAGTATCGTCAAACAGCATTTTAATATTCAGATTTTTGCCAGTGACATCGACGTCCAAGCCATCGATTATGCCCGTTTGAGTATTTATCCGGACAGTATTTCCGCAGATGTATCCCAGGAGAAATTAAAGAAATATTTTATAAAAGAAGAAAATAGTTTTAAGGTTAGGAAACGGATCCGTGATATGGTTATATTTGCCGTTCATAATATTATTAAAGACCCGCCTTTTTCAAAAATAGACGTTGTGAGCTGCCGAAATTTACTCATTTATATGGATAGTGCGCTGCAAAAAAAGATCTTACCGTTATTCCACTACGCGTTAAATCAAGGCGGAATTCTTTTTTTAGGGACTTCCGAGAGCATCGGAGAATTTACCGATCTTTTCCATCCCCTTGACAGAAAATGGAAAATCTTTCAGCGAAAAGATGCTTTTATCGAAAGGGCTATCGATTATCCCACCATCCCGTTTTATCACGGGCCTAAATTGGATGAGATTGATGAACAAAAGGTGCCGGTGGAGACGAAAGTCCAACAGCTTGCTAAAAGAGTCATCCTCAAAAACTTTGCCCTGCCCGGGGTTTTAATCAATGATCAATATGAAATTATTCATTTTATGGGTAAAACAGACAAGTTCTTAGAGACGCCGGTTGGAAAGGCCAGTTTTAATATTTTATCAATGGCACGGGAAGGTTTGCGTTTCAAATTGAGCACAGCCCTTCATAACGCTGTCCGTCAAAAACGAAAAATCACAGTTAATTCTCTGCGAATTAAAAATAATGGAAAGTTCCTGACTGTTGATCTGACGGTCATGCCGTTCAATGAACCCGCCGACACGCCGATCAATTTACTGGTCATGTTCGATGATAAAACGCCTCCTGAAAGGGCGGCAAAAAAAAGAGGTGAAAAAGCGGCAATAGTTGAGCCTGACCCGGTCGTTGTGAGCCTTGAACGGGAACTGGAATCCACCAGGGAGCACCTTCATACCACCATTGAAGAATTGGAAACAGCCAACGAAGAGCTCAAATCGATCAATGAAGAACTGCAGTCGACCAACGAGGAACTGCAAAGCGCCAATGAAGAGCTGGAAACATCCAAAGAGGAGCTGCAATCGACCAACGAGGAGTTGGTCACCGTCAACACGGAACTCCAAAACAAGGTGGATGAGTTGTCTCAGGCAAACAGTGACATCAGCAACCTGCTCGGCAGCACTCAAATCGGGACCATCTTTTTAGATATCGACCTTAATATTAAGCGTTTTACCCCGGCAGCAACCACTATATTTAATCTGATCCAGACAGATTTGGGTCGGCCCATCAGCGATATTACTTCAAAAATCAGATATGATCAGCTAAAAAAAGATTCACAGGAAGTGCTCGACACGCTGATGGTCAAAGAGGCGGAAGTGCGAGGCACAAACAACCATTGGTATGCCATGCGGATTTCGCCGTATCGTACAACAGAAAATTTGATTGACGGCGTCGTCATTACCTTTGTGGATATAACGAAAATGAAGCGAGCGGAAAAAGCGCTGCGAGAGAGCGAGACGAATCGACGTCTGGCCGCCGTGGTCAAGGACTCCAACGACGCCATCACTGTGCAGGATTTTGAAGGAAATATACTGGCCTGGAACAGGGGTGCCGTAAAAATATACGGCTACAGTGAGGACGAGGCCCTGAAAATGAACATCCGCGATCTAGTTCCCGAAGACAAACGAACAGAAGTATTTGCTTTTATTAAAAAAATAAAAAAAGAAGCCGTGGAATCGTTTGAAACCCAGCGAATCGCCAAAGACGGCAGACGATTCAACGTGTGGTTGACGGTGACCCGGCTGGTGGATGACGATGGAAAACCAATGGCCATAGCCACTACGGAACGCGATATCAACGTGCGCAAGTAAAAATAAACTGTGGCAAATCACCAAAGACGGCAAACGATTGAGAAAATGAAAAACGAAACGTCATCCCTGCGAAAGCGGGCGGAAGAATTCTTAAAAAAATATCCCGAAGCCATTAAAGAAATCACAACGGGGGATGTGAATAAACTGGTTGAGGATCTGCATATTCACCAAATAGAGTTGGAGATTCAGAACGAAGAGCTGCGCCGGGCTCAGTCGGAACTGGAAGTCTCCCGGGACGGCTATTCCGACTTATACGATTTTGCGCCGGTGGGATATGTGACGATCTCGGAAAAAGGGCTTATTCTGCAGGCTAACCTTGCCTGTGCCGACATGCTTGGGGTTGAAAGAAGTTCATTAATCAGAAAACCGTTTTCTCGATTTGTCAAAAAAGAGGATCAGGACGTTTTCTACCTTCACCGAAAAACGCTTTTTGAAACAAAAACCAAACAGGTCTGCGAATTAAAACTGGTAAGAAAAGACCGCACCCAATTTTATGCTCAACTGGAATGTATCTTAATTAAAGACACCCAAGGGAATATCACCCAAACTCGAACGGCGATATCCGATATCAGTGAGCGCAAGCGGATGGAAGAGGTGCTGGGAAATGCCCACACCGAATTGGAACGGCGGGTGGAGGAACGTACTGTTGAACTTGTAAAAGCAAATGAAGAACTGGAGACAGTATTAGAAGATCGCAAACGGGTTGAGCTGGAACTCAGGGAAGCGCTTTTTGAAGTAAAGCGATTAAATGATCAGCTTAAGGCCGAAAGGACTTATCTTCAAGAAGAAATCAAATTGGAATATAACCATGAGAATATTATCGGTCGAAGTGACGAACTCAAATACACGCTCTATAAGGTTGAGCAAATTGCCGAAAGCAATACCACCGTATTGGTTCTTGGTGAGACAGGAACCGGAAAAGAATTGATCGCCCGAGCCATTCACGGCTCCAGCCTGCGCAAAGATCGCCCCCTGCTGAAAATAAATTGCACCACACTGCCATTAAACCTCATCGAAAGCGAGTTGTTCGGCCATGAAAGAGGCGCTTTCACTGATGCCTTTGATAGACGGATAGGTCGTTTTGAGGCGGCAAATGGTGCAACCCTTTTTTTGGATGAGATCGGCGAAATGCCGCTGGAACTGCAGCCCAAATTGCTCAGGGTGATCCAGGATGGCGAATTCGAACGGTTGGGCAGCTCCCGAACCATCAAAGTCGATGTTCGGATTGTTGCCGCCACCAACCGCGATCTGGAAGAGGAAGTCCGTAATGGCCGGTTCAGGAAAGATCTCTGGTACCGGTTAAGCATTTTTCCGATTACGGTACCGGCGCTCCGAGAACATAAGGAGGACATTCCCCAGCTTGTGAGATATTACGTTGATAAAATTTCAAGGAGACTGGGCAAATCCATTGAAAGCATTCCGACAACCGTTATGAATACCTTGCAGAATTATCACTGGCCCGGCAATGTCAGGGAGCTTGAAAACGTGATCGAACGGGCGGTGATCAACTCTTCGGGTCCCAAGCTGCGCCTGGCAGATGAACTGACGCCGCCGCATAAGGATTTGACGACCCCAAAAACGCTAGAAAAGGTTGAACATGATCATATTGTCCGGGTACTTGAGCAGACCCATTGGAAAGTGAGCGGCAAGAACGGGGCCTCAGAAATTCTTGGGCTCAACGTCAGCACTTTACGCGCCCGCATGCGAAAACTGGGTATCCGCAGGCCTTAGGCGGCCTATTATTTCCGATTTGCCTCAGGCAATCGCCTGTCAATTCGTATCCCCGCACAAAAACCCATAAACACCTGTCAGACATACCAAAATGTGTCATATTTGGTCATTCGTCATATTTGGTCATTCTTTTATATCGATGCATCCTTATATTTCCGGCCGCTCGTATCTAATAATTTGAAAAAAATCAGTATGATACATAAAATTTATTCAGATTCATCCTGTTTGGCACGAAACTTGATAATGTAATATTAAAACTTGTGAATGTTTTGGCATCAATCCTTTAGCAAAGGAGAATATTCGTTGTCATGATCATTGTCAAAATAACAATGACGGCCCGTCCGGAAAAGCGGATGGAGGTTATGCAAACACTTCTCTCGTTGGTTGAGCCAACGCTTCAGGAAAAGGGCTGTCTGAGCTATCAGGTCTTTCAGGATGTTGATGACGAGAACGTTTTCAGCCTGATTAAAGAGTGGGAAACCCGTGAAGATCTGGGCCGTCACATGAGGTCTCACAGGTTCGGCGTTTTGTTTGGAACAAAGATCCTATTGACCGAACAGCAGAACATTCAAATTCACACGATTTCACATTCGGAAGGAATGGAAGCCGTCCATATCGCCAGGGGTTAAAGAATCTGATCCTGTTTTATCGCGGAATATCGAAAATTATCTCTCTGTTCGTATGGATTTACCTTTTAAATGAACCTTTTAAAGGTCTTTGAGGTTATTAGCCTGGGAAAGCAAAATGATCTGTTCTCCATGCAAAGATTGTCCGAGGAAACATCTGCCGAAGGATAAGTGCATTAACGAGTGCAAATTGCTTGGCGCCATACAGGAAATGAATTCGTCTTCTGAAAAATTAAATGATGGATGTGGAATAGACTACACCGAAGAGTATGGTTCCAATATCCCGTCATTACTCATTTCAACTTCTAATTGACGCCTCTATAATCTTCGCCGCCGGCAGAAAATCCGAGACATAAAAATTTCAGAATATTCACCGTCAAGAAAAGGTTAGAGAATTGTTTCTTTTTTCGCAGACATTCGGCAATTCGTAAAGGGAAGTGAAGCGGCTGATAATTCTTTCGATGAGACACAAAATAATCTTCTCTATACCGTAGGCGTTAGAAAGGAGTCGAACATGCTTTGGACCATATTTGTGATTCTTTTAATTCTGTGGGGGCTGGGATTGATAAGCGGCTACACGATGGGTGGCGTCATTCATATCCTGCTGGTCATTGCCATCGTTGTGGTGGTGCTCCAGGTTATTCAGGGCCGAAGACGAGTGTAAGGATTCGGATCCTTGCCGGACATGGTGAGGTATTTGTAGAGGATGCGAGATGAAACAG
>CAZQAF010000107.1:0-4923 GCA_964591175.1 uncultured Desulfobacteraceae bacterium
TATCACTTAAGGTATCTTGTGACCATTAACGATTTATCACAAAGAAATATCAACTTGATTTACCGTCTTCGCGGGTTGGGCATGACCGGAGCCATATTGCACATTGGCGCTCATCCAGATGACGAAGATATCGGGCTGCTGTCGTACATGTCTCACAAGTTTGGAGTGCGGGCTGTTTATTGGTCGGCCACTCGTGGAGAAGGTGGGCAAAATCGGATCGGTCCCTACAAAGGCGAAGCACTGGGTATTTATAGAACCTGGGAGAGTCTGGCTTCAAGAGCTTTGGACGGCGGCGAGTCATTATACGGACCTTTTTTTGATTTTGGATACAGCAAGAATGCCGAAGAAGGGCTAAGCAAGTGGGGCCGCGAAGAAATGGTGAAGCAAATTGTTCGCGCTATCAGGATGGTTCAACCTCAAATTATTGTTTCTCGTTGGAAAGGTATTTCAGACGACTTTCACGGCCATCACCAGGCCGTGGGTAAAGCCACGTATGAGGCTTTTGACGCTGCCGGCGATCCGGACCGATTTCCTGAACTTGAAAAACAGGGTCTGGTCCCGTGGCAACCCCGCAAGTTTTATCATTCGGAGAATAATTCAGGCGGAGATTTGAAGGCGGGTGGCGCAGTAAATATACTTGGAAGAATCAACCCTGATCTGGAACGTGACGGTATACTTCGAATAAATACCGGCGAATTTGATCCTTTCGCAGGATGTACGTATCAGGAACAGGCATGGTTGGCTTACAATAAAAATCAGACGCAATCCATGGGGTTGGCCCCGAAACCTGGAGATTTTTTTTATTACTTTTCCTTATACAAAAGCCTGGTTGCCGTTCCGGACAGAGAAACTGAGATATTTGACGGTCTCGACCCTACCCTGACCGGCCTGGCCGATTACCCGGGAAATGGTCCACCCTCTCTGCGAAGAAAATTGGATAAAATTAAAGACCGCGTCAATCAGGCGATCTTGGAATTTCGGGCAGACAATCCCATCAGTGCATCTAAGCCGCTGTTAGAAAGTCTTACAATCCTTCGTGAGATAAAATCAAGTCTTGAGAACAAGGGCCTGGATGGCTCAGCCCAAAAAACCCTTGATTTATATCTGGAAAGGAAAATAAAAAATTTCGAAGAAGTGACAGTGCAGTGTCTCGGGTTAAGACTGGAATGTCTTATGGATACTTCACGCATTACTCCCGGGCAACCCTTTCGTTTATCCTCTAAACTATGGAATCATCAAAATATCAACATCGACCGGGTAATATTTAACATCGGCTCCCCCGGGGATTGGAAAATTCGATCCATACAAGATAATCAATCGGGCGGCGTATCTGATGAATTGATTGCCGACCATGAAGTTATTAGCAGCAAGACAGCAGAATTATCCTCCCCTTACTGGCTTGAGAAACCACACGAATTATATCGTTACCAGTGGCCTGACGGCGAACCGGCAGGCAGGCCATTTGGACCGCCTTTGGTTCATGCTGAGTGTGAAGTCATCTTGGACGGGGATAAAATTCTCTTGCGTCAACCGGCAGTTTTCAGGGAAAAATTTTCCGGTGGGTATAGAGAACTACCCCTTGCGGTTATTCCGCCAATATCCCTTCATCCCAAAGAAATGAAGGAATTTTTTCGAATAAGCACATCTGAACAACTACTTGAATTGCAGGTGACAGCACGCAGTAACGTCGAATCGAAGGTTGTCAAAGGAAATCTTAAACTCGAAGCACCTGCCGGCTGGCGGGTCAAACCGGAATCTGTTGATCTTTCTTTTGAGAAATTCGGAGACACCGCTTCCGTCTCTTTTAGCGTGAAAATTCCAAAAAACACATCGCCGGATCAATATTTGCTGCGGTACATGGTACTCGTTGGCAATCGCTACTATGATGCCATCCTTAATCCGGTGCGCAAGGGGACTCCCGGACTCCCCGGTCAACCGGATGCAACCAACTGCCTTCAAGAAGAATATATTACCGTTCCCGCGGCAGTGAAGGTTTGCCTGTTTGATCTTGAACTTATTCAAAAGCAAAACTATGCTTATGTGAAAGGTGCTGAAGAAGAAATTCTGAAGGCATTGAGCCACTTTAATCTGGGCTTTCATCTAATCAATGATGAGGAGATGGGTTATATTGATCTCGGCAGATTTGATGCTGTTGTTATCGGACCGAATGCCTATCTTGTTCGTGATAAACTGCGAAAAAATGCGCTCCGTTTTCTAGAATACGTTAAGCATGGAGGCACGCTTATCGTGCAATACCAAGGGTATGCTTTTGAGGGCAAGGGATATGCGCCGTATCCTTTCAGATTTGCTCAACCCCACGATCGGGTGACAAACGAAAACGCACCGGTAACGATGTTGAAGCCGGATCATACCATCTTCAATTTCCCCAACACTATCCGTCAGGATGATTTTAACGGCTGGTTCAAAGATCGCGGACTTTATTTTTTCAACCAATGGGATAAGCGGTACGACCCCATGCTGGAATGCAACGATCCCGGCGAAGATCCGAATAAGGGAGGATTGCTCGTGGCCGGATATGGCCGGGGAACCTACCTTTATACCGGCTACTCTTTTTTCAACCAGTTGCCGGCAGGAGTGCCCGGAGCGTTTCGACTCTTCGCGAATATACTGGCGTTACCGGAAGCCCGTGTCTTAGAACGGATAGATTTTTTAAAAAATATCTCTTTGTTTTCCACTTTGAAAAAAGAACATCTGGACTCAGTGGCCCGAATTATGTTCGAACAATGGGTGGAAAATGGCAATTACATATGTCGTCAAGGAGAAGAAGGTAATGAATTGTATATCGTCAAAAAAGGAATGATCGAAGTCATCCAGAAATCAAACAGCAAGGAGCACGTCATATTCACGGCAAAAGAGGGCGACTGTTTGGGTGAACTTGCTGTTTTAGGGGATATGACCCGGACTGCTTCGTTGTGTGCCTTGGGAGACGTCCAACTTCTTGTGATTAAAGGTGAACACTTTCTCGCTCTGCTTAAAAAATATCCTGACATGTCAATACAGATGCTCGGACTTATGGTAGAAAGGGTATTGAATGCGGAACGACGCTCTAAAAATGAGGCGCATAGCGCATAGGGAGTGGCGCACGTTGCAGAGCGCTGGTTATCCGTTATCGGTTATCGGGTTAATGGTTAGATGTTGGTTTTCCAATAACCGATAACGAATAACTTGATAACCAATCACTTCAATTGAGCATTTGTGCTCAATTGATCTATTAAAATAGGGAGATGCATAACGCTATGAAAAAAATATCCATTTATTGGTTATTACTCATTTTATGTTCCTTTCTTTTTTGCTGCACCCGAGAAAAGCCCCAGGAGAATAAGACACTTGCCAAAATCAACGATTATGTTTTGACGCTTGATGAATTTCAAACACAACTGGCTGAAGAGGTGAGGTTGGACAAAGATTTTAAGTTGACAGATGAGGCGAAGAAAGCTTTTCTTGACCAACTGATCACCAAGGAAATTCTGATACAGGAGGCCAAAAAAAGAAATCTTGATAGAAAAGAGAAATTCATAAGGGCCATCGAACGTTATTGGGAATCGACCTTGATAAGAGATTTAATGGAAGCGGAAGGCAAAAAGATTGCAAAACGTACCGTGGTCTCACAGGAAGAAATCGAATTGCGGTATAACGATATGAAAAAGTTGGATCAGGATCTCCCCCCGATAGACTCGATCCGAGATGAAATTTCCAAAAAAATTATAGAAGGTAAGAAACGGCGTTTATTGGAAGAATGGACCGATCAATTAAAAAAAAGAGCGAAGATTGACATTAACGAAAAACTCCTTTCCAGGAATTAATACAGGAGATGAATATGTCAAAGGACACCGTCGGCCACATCAAAAGAAGACAATATTTTGTTCAAAAAAATTTTCAGTCTAAATTCATTTTGAAGTTTTGTATGGTTTTGCTCGTCGGAATAATCATTTCCACAGGGCTCGTGTTATTGTTTTCCGAAAACACATTGACGTCTTCATTCGAGCAATCCAGGCTCGTTATAAAAAACACAGCTTCAGCTATTTTTCCCGACGTTTTTCTAAGCCACGTGATTGCATTCATATTAATCTCTTTGCTGGCAATCGTTGTCATGCTACTGATATCGCACAAATTAGCCGGCCCTATGTTTCGTTTTCAGAAAGAACTGAACAATATCGGCAACGGCGATTTGAGCCATATTGTGAAAATCAGGAAAAAAGATCAATTTGAAGCCGTAGCAGACAGTCTGAATCAGATGAGAGAAAATCTGCAAAAAAAGATACTCGATATACAAAATGAGGTCCATCAAATTATCGAATCAACGGCTGGACGAGAAATTCCGCCAGATCTTGTTAAACGGTTGGATCACTTAAATCAAATGATTAGAAATAACTTCAAAGTTTAGCGCTGTAATTGATCATTCATGCCAATAGCTGAGTCACGAAAGATACTGTTGTTGTACCTATGGTACAGTGTTTTTTTCTTATGGTCGGTCAGCCCGGTTTTCGCTGAATTATCAATAAACACCTCCTGGCACATTCTTGATACAAAATACACCGCAATCCACTATCACTCTATAAAGGATTTAAATAAATTTAATAATAATATTGAATTTTCTTTCTCCACAATGGGACTGAAATGGCTTTTCAAAAAGAAAAGTCCTAATGACACTGAAAATGAAATCAAGCAAAAAGTGGACGCTATTTATGAAAAAGTGCAAGAAATATTGGATATGAGAAAATCAATGACAAAAGTGGCAATCTATGTTAGTCACGATAAGCAGGAGTTACGCTCTCTTTACCGGAAAATATACAAGAGACCCTGTCATTTTCGGGCCTGGTATGTTTATGACTCGAATACCGTATATGTAAATGCAGACGATGTTCATGAAGGAATTCTGGCACACGAAATCGCCCATTCCAT
>CAZQAF010000107.1:5023-10122 GCA_964591175.1 uncultured Desulfobacteraceae bacterium
AGGAGGTATGACGATGCAGAAGGATCCGATACATGACGCGAGAAATCTGAGTTTGCTGAAAATGATTTCAACGAATAATATAGAAGAGCAATGCGCTTATATAGATGACTGGCTTAAACAACATTATCAATTAAAGGGAGTTGGATTTTTTCTCAAAGAACCCGAAACGACCCGGACTCATTTTTTCACAGAAAGTCTTCCAATGAAGGTTGTTCAAAACCTGGAAGAAACGCTTATCAGTCTCAACCAGAAAAAAGAGGCGGAAAACCTTGTTCTGTTTCTTGCACAAAAAGATTGGGAGTTCATTCCTTTCAGCCAATTTGAGAATCCCGCCGCATTGGAACCACTGGGCGTCGTTATCCCGTTGGGAATCCCAAACGGTTTTGCCGGGATGCTGACATTGCTTGCAGATTCGGAGACCATCCACAATTTCATTGCTGAAACACCATCAAGACTGTCTTTTGTTCCTTTAATATCAATGCTGCTGAACAATGCATATTCCCATGAAATAAAGGATAAAAAAATACGCATGCTGAACCTGTATCAAAGCGTCAGTTCCTCGTTGGCTTACATTAATGACCTGCAGGAACTTTTGACCACGATTACCGGTATTGTGACATCGGAGCTCTTTTGCGAAGAAAGCTCCATACTCTTTTATGATGAAGAGACCAATGAATTCGAGTTTTTTAGCGCTTTCGGCGAAACCGGCATGGGGCTGGTGTCAACACGGTTTCCTGCCGATAGAGGCATAGCCGGCCGGGCAGTAAAAGAAATGAAAACACAGGTAGTCAACGATTGTCGAAGCGATCCGGATTTTTATTGCGCCATCGATGATGAACATGGTTTTAAAACAAAGTCCATTATTGCAGCCCCACTGATCGCCGGAGAAGAGATAGTAGGCGTTTTAAATGCCGTTAATAAAATCGAAACCAAATTTTTTGATAAAGAAGATGATCAAATCCTCTCCGCCATCGCAGATGAGGTGGCTATGGCGGTTAAGAATACGAGACTGTTCGAATATGTTGTTGAAGGCTATTGTAAAATAAAACAAGGGTTAAATAGTTGCAAAGGCTGCAAACGGCCATTAAAATCCTGGACACCTTGCGCCAAACAGATGGAACTGTTATGAGGTTGATCTGCAGCACCTTGTGTACCAGACAAGGCTGAATGACATATACTAAGCCCGATGGCAGACCCTTTATAAAATTGAAAGGGTCTTTTAAAACATTTCCAATTTGTTGAGCAAAGGCACAGTGAAAAGAAAATGAAAATTACGTTCTATGGTACAAGGGGATCCATACCGGTGGCCGATCCGGATTATTTTCAATTTGGCGGTAACACCTCCTGCATCCTGGTAACCTTTAGCTCGGGTAGAATCGCTATTTTAGACGCCGGCACCGGTATTCGTAAGTTGGGAAATGATCTATTAAAAAATTCTCATGAACAATACGACAATATCAGCATTATATTATCCCATACCCATTGGGACCATATACAAGGTTTTCCTTATTTTGAGCCGGCTTATGATCCTCGGCGAAACTTCACGATTTCCATCTGCGGGAAAGAAAGGAGGGGAAAAGATCTTAAAAGCATTTTTGCGACACAAATGGAAAATGATTTCTTTCCTGTCCCCTTGGAGAAGATGGGCGCAAATTTTACTTTCCTTCAGCCGGATATAACGGCATATGAAAACCAATGGGGTATTAAATTTGTGGCTTCCAAGCACAGCCATCGAGGCGATGCCTACGGCTATCGCATTGAGGAAGGCGGAAAAACATTGGTATATTGCACGGATGTCGAGCATAAGCATGGAATAGATCCGAATGTGGTAGCGCTTTCCAGAAACGCCGACCTCCTAATTCATGATGCCCAATATACTCCTGAAGAGATCAAGATGAAAAAAGGATGGGGACACAGCAGTTGGGTGCAGGCGATTGAGGTCGCTGAACAAGCCGGGGCGAAAAAACTGGCGCTTTTTCATCACGACCCGGACCACAATGATGCCTTTCTGTCGAAGATGGAAAAAGAATGCCAGAAGCGGTATCCGCGAGCTTTTCTTGCAAGGGAAGGTGGTCAGGTGGCGCTGTAGCATACAACTTCCCCTGCGGGTACAATTTGGCTATAAACTGGGCACAGAACAAATTCTGTGCCTCTTTAGTTTTCTACATAAGATTCGCTATTTTTTTATATATCGATTCATGCTATTATAGTATTTTTAAACCAGACAGAATTCAAGGCAAGGACCCAAAAATCAACCCCCACTTATACACGCCGTAATCATTTGATTTATATAAACTTGCCTTGGCTTGAGAGTTCTTATGGCTTTCAAAAAGATAGGATCCTATTTGCTCGATAGTCAAACCTGCGATCGACAGGTCATCGAAACGGCCTTGGAAACGCAGATCACCCTTGAGCGAAAAGGGATACATAAGCCCATCGGCCAGATCCTTATCGAAAACAACGATCTGAATCCCGGGGAACTGCGTTCGATGCTTCACCGCCAAGGTGAAGACATGCTTCGTTCGGTGTCTCTTTTTAATAATCTGCCTCCGGAATTAATCTCAAAAATTGCCGCGGCTGCTGAATACCGGGCTTTTCCCAAAGGCAGGACCATCATACATCAAGGAGATCAAGGGGATTCTTTTTACCAGATCATTTCAGGCTCGGCCCGCGCTTTCCGAATATCGGAGGATGGCGTTGACGTCACCCTGAACACTATGGGACCCGGGGAAAGCTTCGGCGAGATGGCGTTGTTAACCGGCGAACCCCGTTCCGCATCTGTGGAAACTCGAGAGACCTGCGCTTTTCTGGTCATTTCAAAACAGGCGTTTGACCGACTATCCTCTGAAATTCCGGAATTTTCACTGGCACTTTCCAAAATCCTCTCCAGCCGGTTGAACAGAGGCGGTGTCGAACTCGCTCAAGCCTCGGCCACAGAAAAAGCTTACCAGCGCTTTATTTCCAAACAGAGCCTTGGAAGTGAGCCGAAGTTGATCGGTAGAAGCAGGGTTGTCAAACGTCTTCAGGATGAAATTAAAGTAGCGGCCAAAAACGACGAGTCTGTGCTGATTTTGGGAGAACCCGGAACCGAAAAAGGTGATGTGGCCGGGCTGATTCACTGGGGCAGCCAAAGAAAAGATGGCCCTTTTTTATCCATTGACATCAAGACCGTCAGCATCGGAAGAAATGTTGATCGACCCAAAAAAGATGATCCTATCCGCCTTGAACTCGCTCAAAGCAGTGCCCTCTTTGGACATGCCAAGGACACGTTGTCTTTTGCACCGGAAAGGCGGCTGGGTTTATTCCAGATAGGAGATGGCGGTACAGTCGTTCTTGAAAATATTGAACATTTGACAGACAGTGTTCAGAGCAAATTGGTCGATTTTATTCAACATCGCAGTTTTCAACCTTTGGGGAGCTTGACGTCCATACATTCCTCGATTCGCGTTATGGCGACAAGCTCTGTTGAACTCAATCACCGGGTTCGGGAGGGCAAATTCAATGAACAGCTGTTCGATATTTTCAAAGAACATCAAATCCTGACCATTCCGCCGCTCAGAAAGCGAAGAAAAGATCTCCGTCAGCTTGCTGAATATCTGATCGAGCATTACAGCAGGCAGGCCGGAAAATCCATCGACGGTATTGATATAGATGCTTACAAAAGCATCATGGCATATGACTGGCCGGGGAATACCGACGAACTTGGAGCGGTTATCCGGCGGGCGGTGAATCTTGCTCAGAACAGCCGCTTGATCCCTGAGGACATCCTCATCGGTACGGCGCCGCATCTCACAGAAAAACTGGGCTTTAATTTATTGAATGTCGACAAAATCCGTCGGTTATTTCAAAGCAGAATTTTCCCCGGTTCGGCGCAACTGGTCGCGGCCTTCTTTTTTGTCCTGATCATCTGCTTGGGTTTTTTCGGCAACCAGACACCCGACAATAATATATCGCTCGAATTAACGTGGGGGTTGTGGGAACCATCGATTCTTTTAGCCTGTATTGCGACTGCCAGAATCTGGTGTGCTGTATGCCCGGTGGGCGCTTCAAGTACGATCGTCAGCCGCAAATATGGACTGAACCGCAATGTTCCTTCTTTTATCCGCAATTATGGCGGCTATCTGGCCATTGCCGGCATAGCCGTAATTTTCTGGTCCGAAGCGGTCTTCAACATGCCGTCTTCTCCACGGGCCACGGCGATTTTGATTTTGTCGATTTTCGTCCCCGCACTCATGCTTGCGCTGATCTACCGGCGAAGGGTCTGGTGCCGCTTTCTCTGCCCACTCGGCAAACTCGTCGGATTTTTATCCAGGTGTTCGATTTTGGCGTTGCGCGCCAATCAAAATATATGCAACAACGACTGCATGGAAAACAGTTGTTATGTCGGGAAGGGGCATCAGGAAGGTTGCCCTGTTTTTGAAGCGCCTTTTATCCTCAATAACAACCAGGACTGCATCCTCTGCGGAAATTGTGTAAAAAACTGTGCCAACCAAGTTCCGGCCCTCAATCTCAGAATACCCGGCCAAGAGCTTTGGACGTTTCGCAAGCCGGATCTCACAATGGCCCTGATGGTATCCGTTATTCTGGGGACACAGTTTTTCCGGAGTTTGGAAAAAACCGGTTATCTTAAGGAATATGCCTTTACACAGACTCAGCCGTGGATTTTTTATTCGGTACTGATGATCTTATCCGCTTTAATTGCGTATCTATTAATTAAAACAGCCGGAATTGTGGCTTTGGGTTCTAAAAACATTCCGTCCCGAACAGCATCGAATCTCTTTGCCTATGCCCTTGTTCCAATGGCGGTTGCTTTTGAGTTGAGTTTCCAATTTGAACGGTTGATCAGCCAGGGCAGTCAGCTCTTTCCCACGTTAGGCAGGCAGATCGGGGTTAACCTGGATTTCCTGATGGTAAGTGTGAGCCCTTGGTGGATCAAATTTCATCAGACAGCGTTTATTCTAATCGGTGTTTTCGCGTCGAGAGCCGTACTGAAAAATCTTTTTCGCTCACACTTGGACTCTTCCTTGACACGCCTTTCTTTCCGGCAACAATGGCCCATACTGTTGCTCGCTTCGGTGTCCATGTATCTCTTCTGGGCC
>CAZQAF010000108.1:0-9586 GCA_964591175.1 uncultured Desulfobacteraceae bacterium
GTTAGGATGGTTTAACGATCATAACGATTCAAACGTTTCGGAATAATGTAATGAGGCCTAACCTGAGCGATTTTCGAGGCTTGCCCGCCTTTGGCTGTGTTGCTGCATATACAAGGAAGCTGTTGTTCCGCTATAGTCAACTATGCGGGACGGCATCTGACGCAGTAGATGCGGTAAGATCGGAAATCCCGAAGGGTTACAAATTGTGACATCGCTTTTGCAGTTAGTGTTGCCCGCTGTATGCAAGATGCGCGTGTCACAGGAACAACATATCAATTCGATAATAAAACAAAAATTATAATACATATTACCATGTCATAATTTGAAACGATCAGGTTAGGCAAGGATATTCCATGGCCCCCTTTCAAATATTTATCATCAGAGCGATCGTCGGTGCTGGTATGGCGGTGCTTTTAGTTCGTATTTTTTACGGTAAAGTGCAGGTTGTCTATGCCATAGGCCTTGCGGTGTTTATGGTGGGGATGGCATATGTCATGGAATATTTCCGGAAAAAAAGAGAGAACAAACCTTAGCAGGCAGTCTTTTTTGACAGGATTTACAAGATAACAAGGATAGTTTTTGTTCAATTTTTCTGATAAAAATTGAAAAAGGCTTTAGAATCTATAAACAGGAGCTTACAAAGGAATAAAAAGGCGCCTTTCAGGCGGCCCAAAAAAAATCATGCGAATCCTGTTAATCCTGTCTAATAGTTGTTTTTAAAAATTGATTCGAGTGAGGGAGAGACTTTGAATTGAAACAGATCATCCTCGGTACTGCGGGCCACATCGACCATGGGAAGACGGCGCTGATCAAAGCGTTGACCGGCATCAATACGGACCGGCTCAAGGAAGAAAAGCGCCGCGGGATTACCATTGAACTCGGATTCGCCTTTCTGGATCTTCCCGGCGGCCAGCGGCTGGGTATCGTCGATGTGCCGGGCCATGAAAAATTCGTCAAAAACATGGTGGCCGGCGCCACCGGCATCGATATCGTTGCCATGGTGATTGCCGCGGACGAGGGGGTCATGCCCCAGACCCGGGAACATATGGAAATCTGCTCCCTGCTGGAGGTCCGGCACGGGTTGGTTGTTTTGACCAAAACCGATCTTGTGGATGAAGAATGGCTGGAGCTGGTTGTGGAGGATGTTCGGGATTTTGTCAGGGGAACATTTTTGGAAGGTGCTCCCATTGTGCCGGTTTCCTCGGTCACCGGCGCCGGCATACCGGAATTCATCAAAACCCTGGATGAGTTGAGCGCCGAGTTGCCCGGACGGCCGCCTTCCAGTTTGTTCCGGCTGCCGGTGGACCGGGTGTTTACCATGAAGGGATTCGGCACCGTGATTACCGGTACGCTGATTTCAGGTCAAGTCCAGGTGGGGGATATGGTGATGCTGTATCCTTCGAGGATCTCGTCCAAGGTCCGGGGCCTCCAGGTTCATAATCAAAGCGTTGCCAAAGCCGAAGCCGGTATGAGAACCGCCATCAACTTTCAAGGGCTCGAGAAGGCGGTTGTCAATCGCGGCGATGTGTTGTCGAATCCCGGCGCGTTGAAACCGAGTTATATGATCGACGTTACAATGAATTATCTGGGCAGCAACAAAAAGCCCCTTAAAAACCGGACCCGGGCGAGGTTTCATAGCGGTACCAATGAGGTTCTGGGCATTGTCATCCTTATCGACAGAGAGGAACTGCCTCCCGGTGAAAAGGCCCTTGCCCAGATACGGCTTGATTCGCCGGTGACGGTCATCAAAGACGATCACTTTGTGATCCGGAGCTACTCTCCGGTGCGGACCATCGGCGGCGGCACTGTTCTCAATCCGATCCCGCAAAAGCACAAGCGATTCAGACCTGATGTCATCGAAGGGGTGAAGGGATTGATGACCCATGATCCCGAAGAGATCATATTGTATCATGTACAGGAATCCGGGTACCGGGGGCTTGCCTATGCCGATCTGAAAATAATGACCAGCCTGCATGAAAAACAGCTCCAACAAATCATTCAGAACCTGTTGTCAAAGCGAACAATCATTCTGGCGGACAAGGAAAACCAGACATACATCCACAGCAAGAGCTTTGATACGTTCAAATCGGAAACATCCCAGTATTTAAGCGGCTTTCATAAAGCCAATCCTTTAAAAACCGGGATGTCAAAAGAAGAGTTGAAATCCAAATTCCCGGATTTGCTGAACTCAAGGCTGTTTAATCTGATGCTCAATCAGATGATCAAAGACAAAAGTGTCGTGAGTGAGGACAATTCGGTTCGCCTGTCCTCACACAAGGTTTCACTGGGGGTGGATCAGGCGGATATCAGAGACAAGGTGCTGAATGCCTACCGCGAAAACGGGCTGACCCCGCCGTATTTTAAAGAGCTCAAAAAAAATTTCGAGATCGAGGATTCCCTGGCCAAAGATGTCATCAGGCTTCTTGTGGACCAGGGATTGATTGTGAAAGCCAAAGAAGATCTTTATTTTTATGCCGATGCCGTCAAAGATTTGCAGCAGAAGCTGGTCGAATTCCTTACAATCCATGGAGAAATGTCAACACCCCAGTTCAAGGAAATGACCGGAGTTTCCCGCAAGTATCTGATACCATTGATCGAATATTTCGACGCCCAGAATGTCACCATCCGGATCGGGGATATTCGTAAATTACGCAATAGATGATTTTGAATGAAAGCCTCAGGCTCGTGCAAAGTCATCTGGGTAATATTTGCATGAAAGCCTCAGGCTCGTGCAAGGTTCAGGTTAATATTTTCCTTGAAATTTATTCTCAATATCAATAAAGATCTTAGTGCCCATCTATAAACGGCATCTTTTGGCTCGGGGCGGCATTCTCGCTTTTTTGCAATCCTCGACGTAGCGCGGGCTACGCCTGTGGTTTCAAAAACGCTGCGGCCTTGCCCTAAACCAAAATCTACAATTTCTGGCTGGGCACGATATAAATGAGACAAACCCAAAACCCTAAACGGAGAGATTATGGAAAATCCAATTCCCGATGAAAATGATCATACCCATAAGTCCGAATTTAAACGATTTGCCGCCAAACGCATCATTATTTTTACCCTGGTAGGCGTCGTCGCCATATGGGTCATTGGCGTCGCGATCGGGTATTTCGAAAAATCTGCTGAAATTCGGACGGCACAGAAATACGAAGATCAGCTGGCCCAAGAATCTCCCCAAAACAGCCCGCTGCCGGACGTTTTGCAAGAAGGTGGAGAAAAAAAACCGTCAGGCACCGCAATAGCGCAAAAAGGCCATGAAGCCGCAACCGGCCCTTTGGCATATGGCAAAGATACCGCCGGCAGTATCATGACAATGGATTTTGTTGCGCTGGACAAGGATCTGACCGCCAATGAAGCCATGGAACATCTCAGAAACACCCGCCGGGGAATAAAGCAGCCGGACCAATTGTTTGTGGTGGATGAAAACCAAACCCTGGTCGGCATCGTGACCATGAACCAATTGCTGTTCGCTTCCCCTGAATCGCCGCTCAAAGATTTTATGAGCACAGATTCACACTCCGTCCGCACCGGCATTGAAACCAAAAGGGTCAAATCACTCATTGACCGGCACCGGTTGCCGTCCATACCGGTCGTCGACGACGCGGACAAGCTCGTGGGCGTGATCAAGGCGGATCAGGTCATTGATCTGGCCATGCAGGAAACTGAAAATGCCCCGAAATCCGGTCAGGCCCCGTCCCATGAAATGGCGGGGTCGGCAGACGAGGCGCAAGCGCCTGCACACGAGACTCCGGCTCCGTCAACCAAGGCCCAAGCGCCAACGCATGAGCCGGCGGCGCTTTCCCACGAAACCGCCGAGAAGAAAACCGAACATCCTGAAGTTGCAGCGCACGGGAAAACAATGGCCGAAGCACAAAAAGAAACGGCGCACAAAGCGCCGCAAGCCGAGGAATCAAAACCCAAAGCCGTTGGGGTGGCGTTTGTGGAAGCCGCCATAGAGCCCCTTAATTATGAACTGAATGAAAGGTTTTATGGATGGCGTCCCAATGACATTTTGGATTTCACGGACAACGTCAATAATTATCAGTTGGGGGTCCTTGAGGTTACCCGGCGCACCGTGGTTGCCCTGGCCGAACGTATATCCAGAACCGGCGCCAACGCAGCTTTTGACGAGAATCTTGAAAACGGCATGAACTGGTTGATGATCAAGGCCCGCAAATACTGGTTTCCGTCCCCTGAAACCAAATACAACGCCAGCCTTCATGAACTCAGGTTATATATAGGGAAACTTGAAAAAGGAGAGGCCAAATTTCACACCCGGACCGATAATTTAATTCCTTTGCTGATGGATTTCGAAGACTTGCTGGGAAGCTGCGAGGAAAATCTGGTTAAAACCAAAGAGGATGACGGCAGTTCGGTGAGTTTTTTTAAGGCCGATGACTACTTTTTCTATGCCAAAGGGGTGGCCAGCGCCATGGGCACCATTCTTGAAGGCGTCCTTATAGATTTCAGATCGATCATCGATTCCCGACGGGGGGTCGATACGATCCATCATGCCATTGAATCGTGCCGTGAGGCATCGGAAATCGATCCGTGGATCATCACCAACAGCTCCCTTAGCGGCATCCTGGCCAATCATCGCGCAAATATGGCCGCACCCTTGAGCCACGCCAGATTCTATATGGGCGTTCTTATTAAAACCTTATCAACATAAAATTGCAAAGCAATTTTATATGAACATGCCAGCGATTGCATCCAGATACAACATCCCCCTGGAAGTCAGCGCGCAGCGTTCTTTGGACGATTTGATCAGACCTTTTTCTTCAAGATCCGCAATAACCCCGGCGTACCGGGCGTTGAAGTTTATACCGAACTTTTTCTCAATTGCATCAACGGCGATCCCTTTGGTTTGCCGCAAGCCCAGATAGACATTTTCCATCCACTGTTGTTCCCGGTTCAACAATTCCTCTCCCGCACGCGGAAGCCTGCCTGCCGAAAGTTCTTCAATATATTTTTCAACGCTCGAATGATTCCAGAGTCGCTTTTGATCCATGAACGAATGGGCCGAAGGGCCAAGCCCGGTATACGGGACAAAATTCCAGTATTTCATATTGTGCCGCGAGGCATATGTCAAAACGCTTTGGGTGCCGCGGCTGCCGGCATCTTTCCGGGCAAAGTTTGACGTTTCATACTGAACATAATGGTGAGTGTTTAAAAACGTTACGGCAATCTCATACAGCTCGCAGATCCGCTGCTCGGGAAGGGGGGTGAAAGCCCGGTTTTGAAGATCCATGTGCAGGGGGGTGCCCGGTTCATAAGAGAGCATGTAACAGGAAAGGTGCTGCGGCCTTAAATCCACGGCTGTTTGCAAATCCTTGAGCCATAATTTGTCGGTCTGGCCGGGTATTCCGTATATCAGATCGAGTCCGATATTTTCAAATCCAGCCTTTTGGGCCCATTTTACTGCGTTTTCAGCTTCTTGGACAGAATGGATTCTTCCTAAAAAGTCAAGGTTTTCCGGATTGAAGGACTGGATGCCGATGCTGATCCGGTTGATGCCGGCCTGCCGATAATTTTTTAACTGTCTCATCGTTACCGTGCCGGGATTGACTTCGAGGGTGGTTTCGGCATCGGATAAGATATTGAAACACTGTCCGGCAGTGTCGATGACTTTTTTTAAAACCGCATCGTCAAGAACCGACGGTGTACCGCCGCCGATGTACAGGGTGTCGTATACCAAATCGTTTTTATCGACCATGTTCATTTCGGAAATCAAAGCATCCCGGAACCGGGGCTGAAGCGACGGATCGGTTATGGAATAAAAATCACAATAGGGACATTTTTTAAAACAAAAAGGGATATGGATGTACAATCCGGCGAACGGTGTATCGAGTGGAGAAGAGGGCGGGTCTTGAAACATCTTTGAACCTTAATTCAACTCAGTTTGCAACAACTTCTGCCAGCTGCATTCCCAGATCGAGGGCTTCCTGGTTCATCTTTAAAAATCCGGACGGAATTCTCTCTTTCAACACCTCCATGATGGACTCGGATTTTACGAGTTTGGTCAATCCAACCACCGCGCCCAGCATACAGATATTGAACACAATGGGTTTACCGATATTTTCCATGACGCGCCGGTACATGGGGAGTTCTTTTTGCTGCGCATCCACCTTTCTCTGGATTTTCACGAACCGGTTGTCCGTAATCAACAGTCCGCCGGGACGTATAATGGGATAAAATTTGTTGTAGGCTTCCTGGGTCAGACAGACCAGTACATTGGGCTGGATGACCTTGGGAAAATTGATGTTCGAATCGGAAATAATAACGTCGGTGCGGGTGGCGCCTCCCCTGGCAGCCGGTCCGTAAACCTGGGATTGCACCGCCATGAGGTTTTCATAGAGTACGGCGGCCTCGGCCAGGATGATGGCCGCGGTAATCACGCCCTGTCCGCCGGATCCGGAAAATACCAATCTGCATCGTTCCATTTTTGATTCCTTTTTATTCGTTGGCTATTTTAGCCTTTGCCCTTTCGATCACTTTATCATATTCATCGCAATATTCCGGCATTTCTTTCTGAACGAAAATGCCTCTTTCTATCAGGTCCGGGTTTTCTTTTTTGGCTTTGGATCCAATGGACGTGGTATTCTTTTTATATGACTCCATCATCTCGACGGCACCCCCGACACGGTTCTTTCTGCCAAAATAGGTCGGGCACTGGGTCAGGATTTCCACCACTGAAAACCCTTCATGCAAAACGGCCTGTTTTAAAATCTTGGTCAGTTGCTGAACATGGTAAGTGGTGCTTCGGGCGACAAAAGTAGCACCCGCCGCCGTGGCCAATTCTACGGTGTCAAAGGCGTGGTCGATATTGGTGTAAGGGGCTGTGGTGGCCATGGTGCCATATCCCGAAAGGGGGGAATATTGTCCGCCGGTCATTCCATAGATGCGGTTGTTCATGACGATAGCCGTTAAATCGATATTTCGCCGGGCGGCGTGAATGAAATGATTTCCGCCGATGGCCAGGGCATCTCCGTCTCCCATGGGGACAATCAGGTTCAACTCGGGCCGGCTCATCTTAACGCCGGTGGCAAACGCCAGCGCCCGTCCGTGAAGAGTATGGAGCGTATGAAAGTCGAGATATCCCGAGATACGGGCTGAACATCCAATCCCGGAAACCATGACGATTTCATTTTTGCTCATCCCAAGCTCGTTCAGAGCTCTTAGAAGGCTGTTCATCACAATGCCGTGTCCGCAACCCGGGCACCAGATATGCGGGAAAAATCTTTCCCTGATATAATCCTTTACCGCCATGAATTACACTCCTTTTCCCTGGATCAGCCGCAGTATACTTCGGATATCCGTCGGCTTAATAAAAGAACCGTCGATTCGATTGGCCAGAAAGACTTTTTCGGGCCGGTCCACGGCCCTCCGGACTTCCTCCATGATTTGGCCCATGTTCATTTCCACTACCACGACATATTTTGCGTTGGCGCACTTCTCCCGGACAAGATCATAGGGAAACGGCCATAAAGTCTGGAGTTCCAAAATGCCCAGTCTTTCGCCCCTTGCTCTTCTGCTGACCACCACATGATTGGCGGATCGGGCCGAGGATCCGTATGAGACCAGGACAATCTCGGCATCTTTTAAGTGGTATTCCCTATAGCGGGTAATCTCGTGAACATTGTTTTGAATCTTATCCACCAAATGGCGGAGAAGACCGTGTACGATATCCGGGTTATCCGAGGGGAATCCCCACATGTCATGGAACAGCCCGGTAACGTTGTACCGATGAACGGCGCCGAAGTCGGACATGGGAAGACGTCCGTCTTCCCTGGGCAGGTAAGGATGATAGTCGACGCCTTCCTTTACCGATGTCCTCAGTCGCTGCGCCAGCGGCAGTTCACCTTTTTTGGGCACAACCAGCCGTTCCCTCATGTGGCCGACGACCTCGTCGTATAAGAGGATGACCGGTGTCCGGTAGGTTTCTGAAATATTGAACGCATCAACAGTGGTTTTAAACACATCCTGGTGATTGGACGCGGTAATGGTAACAATGGCATGATCGCCGTGGGTTCCCCACCGCGCCTGATTCACATCTCCCTGGCTGACATGGGTCGGGATTCCGGTGGAAGGTCCGCCGCGCTGGACATTGACGACCACACAGGGAATTTCAGCCATGACGGCATACCCCAAAGCTTCCTGCATCAGGGAAAACCCGGGGCCGCTGGTGGCGGTCATGACCTTGTTGCCCGTCAGAGACGCACCGATGATGGCGCACATGGATGCAATTTCGTCTTCCATCTGAATAAACTTGCCGCCTTTTTGGGGCAGCCGGAGGGACAGCAGTTCGGCGATTTCCGTGGAAGGCGTAATGGGATAACCGGCAAAAAAGTCGAGCCCTGCGTAAAGCGCGCCTTCCACACAGGCCTCGTTTCCTTGGATAAATTTAATATTATCTTTTTTCATTGCGCTTCCTGTTCGATTTCGATTTCAATGGCAAGATCCGGACATCGGAATTCGCAAAGCCTGCAGCAGATACAATCTGGCGCCCGAGCTGGAAATACCTTATCCTTATCATTGAGTTCCAGGACGTTTGTGGGACAAAAATGGACGCAGATACCGCATCCTTTGCACCATTCAGGATTTATGATATGCGCTTTTAGCTTAGGTTTTTCCATGAAGTCTCCCTATAATTCTCTCTTCTATAGTCGTTCCATATTTTCCTGACTTGTTATTGTCTTGGCATCCAAATGTCAAGGAAATACAGGTTTATCAATGCCGAACGCTTACTCTCCTATTTGAACGCTCGGTAATACCCGTCGATATTATAGATCGCGGCCAAAGGATTATGACCCAGCAGACGATCTTTTACCGCAAGCACCGTACAAGGCGCTTTGGCGTGTTGTAAGAAAAGAGAATCATGCCCCACGCACAACCCCAGCAAAACGTTGAATTGGGTTTTCGCATCATTGAGTACCATCGCCTGCAGTATCGGATTGCACATGGACTCAAAGCAACCTATGGCGATCTTTTGATCGTCCTGAATGCCAATGGCTTCTTTCGGAACCCGGCCGACTTTGCAAATCACGGATGTTAAATCGAAATCATTTGATGAAAACAGCCGGTCAACCACTTTGGCTTCTTTGACCAGACCGGCACAAAATGCAAGACCGATACGTTTGTAGTTCATTTTTTTTGAAAATTCTATAATCTC
This sequence comes from uncultured Desulfobacteraceae bacterium, assembly GCA_964591175.1. Taxonomy (GTDB): domain Bacteria; phylum Desulfobacterota; class Desulfobacteria; order Desulfobacterales; family UBA11574; genus UBA11574. Next base: position 9,173 of record CAZQAF010000108.1, read on the forward strand.
TATAATACGGGGTTTGGCGGGCCTGACAAAGTCATACCCAAGCTCCCTGTGGCTGTACCCCTCGGCTTCCTGGATTGAAGCTTGTCTCGCGAATTTCGAAACAGCCGGCTTTTCATACGCTTCTTGAGACATTTTAAGCAGCTGCTGTTTGTCTTGGGTCGGACAGTTTGGAAGGGATTTGCCGTCAGGGTTTCGACAAATTCTTTCCGACAATTTTATGGTGCAGCGTGCGCACGTCGATTCGGACTCTTTCATGATATTCATCCTTTATTCGGACTGGGAGGAAAACGCAATCCTAAAGCAAAATTTTGTTTTAAAATACAATAGCTTTTGATCTCCGATGGAAAATAGAAATCAAAAGCTAGTATTTTATAAATAAATATTTTTAAAATTACAACCAATAAGATAAACTCA
>CAZQAF010000109.1:0-4676 GCA_964591175.1 uncultured Desulfobacteraceae bacterium
CAATTTAGGTTAAAACAAAGCGCGCAAAAATTAAAATGGAAAGATCGATCGGTTACCGGTTTAGCCGTGACAGGATGGGAAATATGCTTACAGTGCAGCGCACTCGCTTTGACGCGAGAAAATAATTTTGATACGTTGAAAATTCATTTTGGCGGCTATCAGATCAAAAAAAGATATTAATGAACTGATCCGGTTTAGTCTGGTTGAATATTTCACGGGCAAAAATCATGTTTTCAGACCGTTCCAACTGGGATCAGCGTCCCAATTCATTGAGCGTTCTTCTTCAAATCAAAAAATCCAGAGGAGATGCCATTCTTGATCTGACGGTGTCGAATCCGACCCGGGTCGGACTAAATTATGACTTTGAAGAAATTCTGGCAGCCCTTTCACAACCCCAATCCATGGCATATGAACCCGATCCCCGCGGTTTGCCCAAGGCCCGTGAGGCCATCGCAATATATTACGCCGATCAAGGCGAGCGTGTGGATTCGGATGCCATCTTTTTGACCGCTTCCACCAGTGAAGCATATTCGATCCTTTTCAAATTGCTGGGAAATCCCGGAGAGGAAATCCTTATCCCGAGACCCGGATATCCTTTGCTTTCCTATCTGGCCTGTTTCGAAGGGTTGAACGCCGTCTCATATCCGATCAGATATGACGACCGAAGGGGATGGTCCATAGACATGGATGTTCTGACGGCGCTTATCAATCCGAAGACCAAGGGAATCGTTTTGGTCAACCCCAACAACCCGACCGGTGCTTACGTGAAACAGCAAGAACTGGTAGCGCTTGACGCTGTTTGCCGGGAGAACGATCTGGCCTTGATTGTGGATGAAGTATTTTCCGACTTCAACGCAGCAGAAACGTCGGGCCGGGTGCGAACAACGGTGAACCACACAAACTCTCTGGCTTTCGTGTTGAACGGTTTATCCAAAATGGCAGGATTGCCTCAAGTGAAACTGGCATGGATTGTGGTGAACGGCGCCCCGGCTCTGTCTGCTGCAACCTTGTCTCGCCTTGAAATGATGCTGGATTTTTATCTGTCCGCGTCAGCTCCGGTCCAGCATGCCGCCCAACGGCTGCTTCAACAGCGTCAAATGATTCAGCGTCAAATATTTTCCCGAATCGCTTCAAACATGGGTTTTTTGGAAGAACAGATTGCCAAAACATCCAATATTCGATCGCTAATCCGGGAAGGCGGGTGGTATGCCGTCATCGAGATATCCGACGCCGTTTCCGATGAAGACCGCGCAGTGCAATTATTGGATCAGGACAATACGCTGGTGCATCCGGGGTACTTCTACGATTTTCACAGAGATGGATTTCTGGTGGTCAGCCTGTTGCCGCCTGTTGAAGTTTTTAGAGACGGAATAACCAGACTGATCGCTCGATTCGGCAGCTGAATAAAGGGATCGAGAAATTCGGATTTAAATCAGATCCTTTAAGCTGCTTTTGAAAATATCTTATTTACATTGCCCGGTCGAGAAAGCGATATTGGTTTGGGTCCCGGAACAACGCTCACCGAATCGCGGGTCAGCCAACCGGAACGGGGTGCCGTTACCAATCCCCAGAGCGAAATCCAGCACAAACCGAACAGCCAGAAAAAAGTATAAGGTATCGCCCAGCGCCAACCGAACCATCCGCCATAGCGCCATTGATAAACCACCGCCGGCAATACGGCACCAATGATACAACCGATGGCCATAATCACTATCGTCGGCACGAAAGCCAGATAAAGTTGTGCCGCCACGGCAAATTTGGAGGCCTCGCCCATGGTCATTCGAAATAATTGTGTGGCGCTGAAAAGACGGATCCAGCCGCTGCCGCTGTCGGTACGGCGAAAACGACCGGTGATAAAAGAGAGCATCACCAGGTTTTCGCGCACATTGCTGCGGGCCCATCTCAGCATCATCCTGCGCAACCCTTTGAAAGTCGTCGGTATCTTGGTCATGACCACGGCTTCCCGCTGATAGACCACGCGAAACCCGCAGCCGAGAACCAGGTTGGTCAGCGCGCGGTCTTCGCCGATGGCGGCAGGACCGCCCATAAAGGTTTGGTTGGACCAGTTTGACAGATGGGGCGTGATCACCTCGGCCCGGTATGCTGAAAGTGCGCCGGGCGTACAAAATACACCGCCGTAAACGCTCTGGCCGGAACGAAGGAAATCAAAGGCGCTGACAAACGAAACCTCCAGCATTTTAGGAATGGCGCCTTCGCTGATGTTCAGCACGCGTACATTCCCGGCAACCGCGCCCACCCGAGGGTCGCTATTCAGCGGGCTGACCAGATGGCGAAGGGTATCGGGCAACACTTCGGAATCCGAATCGATGGTCACATATACCTTCCCGGACGCCTGAGAGAAGCCTGCCATCAGCGCATGCCGTTTGCCGCGGTTAAAAGGCTGGCGCAGCAGACGCAGGCGCCGGGGAAATTCTCGCTGCGCATTTTGCATCCACTGCCATGTATCGTCTTTGGAACCGTCATCAACACCAATCACCTGCATTTTTTCCGCAGGATAGCGGCTGTTCATCACCGACCGAACGGTATTCAGAATCTGCCGGCCTTCGTTGTATGCCGGTATGACGATCGTAATGGTCGGCAGGGCATCGTCAGATAAGGGTGCATAAGACCGGTAACGACAGGCAAACCAGATCCGAAAGGCCAGGATCGAAACCGTCCAGAGGGTCAACCCGGCGGCCAGGTAGTTTTCTGTCGACCAGTATTTCAAGAACTCCCAGGCTTGTCTCATCTCCTGGGCTTCCACCTGCCACCAGGCCAGCACCAAAGCGGAAGTCAAAGTAAAAAGCAGCAGCCAGGGGAAAAAAATATCCGCATTAAAGCGGTAAGATCCTTTTGTATTTGCCATAACTCACCTCAAATTAAAGCATATTTTAAAATATGCCATTTATAAAATTATGATTTTTCCCCCCGATGACGATACAAAAAAAACAGCATGCAAAACCACTATTTGGGAAAAGTAGAGTTTATCTGCAATAGATATGCCAAGGGAAATGAAAGACGTATTTATCTGAAATTAATGATATTTTTGTTTAAAAACCTATTACGTCCAAAAGATTGAGAAGGAAAATCCATACAGGGGATGCATCGAAAAAAACCGAAAATCACGCTAAGTCGTTAATTATTTCTGTTTTTTGAAGTGGAGGGAATGTCATACAACATGGAGGAATTGACATACACCGGTAAAAGGATCGACAAATCGACGACTATTAATTATAATTTCATATAGATACCATCAAACTTATGCCGGATAAGGACATTATTCCGCCCTTAATGCTTCTATGGGATTCAGTGTGGAAGCCCTATGGGCCGGTAAGACGCCGGCCAGAAGACCGATGAGAACCGCCAGCGTCTCCGCCAGCACAACATACTGCCACGGGGTGTGCGTGGGAAGCGCCGGAACGATAGCCCCTAACACCCATGCCCCGCCGGCGCCGATCATCAGCCCGGCAAAACCGCCGATACCGGACAGGACAACCGCTTCACCGATGAAAAGCGTCAGTATCTGTCTCCGGCGTGCGCCGATGGCGCGAAGCAGTCCGATTTCCGCCCGCCTCTCATTGACGCTGATGGTCATAATCGTAAGAATACCCACGCCCCCGACCAACAGCGAAATTCCGCCCAAAGCGCCTACGGCCAACGTGAGAATGTCGAGCACGGATCCCAGCACGTCCAGCATCTGCTCCTGGGTGGTGATGGTAAAATCTTCGGTGCCGTGCCGATCCACGAGCAGTGATTTGACCTTTTTAACGATGTAGGCCAGATTTCCTGTGGCGGCATACAACAGATCGATTTCCATCAGACTGTCCCGGTCGAACATGGCCAGGGCCCTGGCCGTCGGAATATAGACGGCATCATCCAGGTCGAATCCAAGCATTTGCCCCTTGGATTCCATAACACCGATAGCCCGAAAGCGCCGTCCGCCGATGCGAATTCGCCGGCCCAGGGGATTCTTATTTCCGAAAAGTTCATTTTTCACCTTATCGCCCAAAACGGCAAAAGCCCGGGATGCACGGGGGTCGTCATCCGGAAGGAACCGGCCCATGGCCACTTTCATTTGCCATACTTTGGGCGCTTCCGAACCCACGCCGAAAACGTAAGTCCGTCTGCCGCGTTTTCCGAATTCCGTGGATGCATTTCCCTGGACAAAGGGAACGACCCCGAGAATTTTCGGAATTCGGCCAAGGGCCAGCGCATCATCGATGCTCAAGGGGCGGACATTGCTGATAACGGCTCCCGACATGCCGACGGTGGTGGTTTTGCCCGGCGTAACGGCGATAAGGTTGGTCCCGAACTGGGTAAACTCGGAAAGCACGAACTTGTGGATGCCCTCGCCGATGGAGGTGAGCAACACCACCGAAGCAATGCCCACGGCGATGCCCAGGGCGGTGAGAAAACTGCGCATCCGCTGGCTGGTCAGAGCGTGTGCGGCAAGTTTTGCTGAATCATTGATCAACATGGCGAATGGTCATTTGGTTCATTATTTAAAATTCTTGCCCGGAGAAATTTTGCACTTCTGAAATTACCCTGACGTATTGAATTTCCAAATGTCAAAAAATCCCCAATGATGAAATTCGAAATTCCAAACAATGGCAGGCCTTGCTGGAAATAGAAAAATATGTTTGTTAATCCGTGACTTCCTCTATCCTCTTTCCTCT
>CAZQAF010000109.1:4776-9218 GCA_964591175.1 uncultured Desulfobacteraceae bacterium
CTCTTTCCTCTTTTCTCTTTCCTATTTCTTTTTAGCAGTTGTTTCACCTTCTAGACAAGGCCTCTACCGGATCGAGTTTTGCCGCCCGTTTCGCGGGCAACACCCCGAATATCAGGCCGGTTAAAAGCGCGACAAAAACGGCGGCGCCCAGGGCCCATGCCGGAACCGTCACCGGAAATTCGGGATAGCTGCGGGCGATCCCCCAGGTCCCTAAGAACGCCAGCATGATTCCGAAAGCAGCGCCGATGAGAGAGAGAATGGCGGATTCCGCCAGAAAAAGCCGAAGGATCTGGCGGCTCGGGGCGCCGATAGCCCTGAGAAGTCCCACCTCCGTGGTTCGCTGGGAAACGGCGATGAGCATCACGTTCATGATCAAAATGCCGGCCACCGAAAGACTGATGGCGGCGATGCCGGCAACGCTCAATGTCATGGCCAATAGAATCCGATCAAAAGTGGACAGCAGGGCGTCCTGGGTAATCACGGTGACATCGTCTTCGCCTTCGTGCCGTTTGCGAATGGTATTCAAGATCGTCTTTTTGGCTTTTTGAACGGCATTACGGCCGTTGGCCTGCACCAAGACGCGAAAGAGTCCGGAAGTATTGAACAGCGCCTGTGCGGAAGCCACGGGCACAATCGCCACATCGCCCATATCCAGTCCCAGAGACTGGCCTTTTTTGGCCAGAACCCCGATGATTCGAAAACGGCGCTCGCCGATGCGAACCCATTCGCCCAAGGGAGATTGATTCCCAAAGATTTCTGTTTTGAGTTTGTGCCCCAGGACACAGACCCCCGAGCCTCTCGTGGGGTCACCGCCGGGAAGAAACCGGCCCTGGGCCATTGTAAGCTGGCGGATATCAAAAAGCGATTCCGTGGAGCCGAGAATCGTCACCTCCCGCTCCCGATGTTTCCATGAAACCGGTGCCGAACCCACCGTAATCGGCGCGACACGTCGGATGACGGAATTCCGGGCGAGGTACAGGGCATCTTCCAGCGTGAGCTCTCTCGGTGTTTCCCCCAGTAGCGGCGGCGGCCCCCCGGTGGTTTCGCTGCGGCCCGGCAATACGATCAAAATGTAGGTGCCCAGAGAGGAAAATTCCCGGGTTACGAAAACGCGGGCACCCTCACCCAATGCGGTGAGCACAATGACCGACGCCACGCCGATGGCCATGGCCAGAATCATCAAAAGGGTTCGGACCGTATAGCCCGACAGGGCCTTCGCGCTGTATTGAAGGATATCCCGAACTTTCATTTTTTTCATGAACTCCCGGTGTCTGCCGAGATTCTTCCGTCCACCAGCCGAACCCTTCTTAAGGCCCGTTTGCCCAGATCGGGATCATGGGTCACCATCATCAAGGTAATCCCTTTATCATGAAGGTTCTCAAGTATTTGAATAACCTCTATCCCGGAAGTCCGATCCAGGTTGCCGGTGGGCTCATCTGCAAGAATAATATCCGGTTGCATGATCGTGGCCCGGGCAATGGCAACACGCTGGCGCTGTCCCCCGGATAACTGGTCCGGACGGTGTTTCATACGTTCGCTGAGACCATAGGAAGAAAGCGCCTCAAGAACCCGGGATTTCCTTTCGACAGGATCCATACCGGCCAGAATCATTGGCAATTCCACATTTTCCGCAGCACTGAGCCGGGGGATCAGATGGAAAAACTGGAAGACAAAACCGATTTTATTTCGGCGGACCGATGCCTGCTGGTCATCGGTCAACTCGGTGGTATCCAGGCCTTCCAAAGAGTAGACCCCCTTGTCCGGTCTGTCCAAAAGACCGATGATATTGAGCAGGGTCGATTTTCCGGATCCCGAAGGCCCCATGATGGCGACATATTCCCCTTTGGAGACGCTGAAATTCACGTTACTGAGTGCGTGAACCGTCTCGCCGCCCACCGGGAAGGTCCTGTCAATCTCGGATAATCGGATCATGGCGCCTCTTTGGATACCACGGCGGCGGCATCGTCTTTCATTCCGGCGCGATCCACATTCATCACCACCAGTTCGTTGGGCTTCAGACCTGAAATGACCTCGGTATAATCCCAATTGGAAATGCCGCTTTTAAACGTTCGATCCTTGATCTTTTTCTTATCGGGCAGATAAACAAAGACATGATTTCCCTCCAGAACAGCCTGGGTGGGGATGCGCAACGTGTTTTTCCGAACATCCAATATGATCTCTACATCCGCGCTGTAACCTGCCAGCATTTGTCGAATATCCTTCGGGATGTCAAATTGAACCTCTACGTCCACGGTGCGGGCCTGTTTTTCGCGATCGAGTACATATGGCGCGATCCGGCGGACCCTGCCGCTAAATCGGCGATCTCCGAAAGCATCCAGAGTCACCCGGGCGGTCATGCCCGGTACAATACTCGGAACATCGACTTCATCGATGGGTGCGGTGACATAAAAACAGGTGTTGTCGATAAGATCCACCACCGGCGGCGTGGGAATGCCGATGGGCGAGGGCGTGACGTATTCGCTCAGTTCGCCGTTGATCTCGGCGATGACGCCGTCAAAAGGGGCGATCAACCGGGTTCGGTCCAGATTTGCTTTGGCGACCCCGACACGGGCCTCATTCATTAGCGCGGACGCCGTTGCCGCTTCATAGTCCGCCATGAGGGCCTTGGCATCCGTAACCGATTTATCTGTTTTTTCTTCCGAAGCGGCTCCGGTTTTGCGAAGTTTGACAAGGCGGTTCGCTTCCCGTCGGGCAACCTCGGCTTTCAATAACGCGGCTTTTGCCCGGGCCTTTGCCGCTTCGGCTTGGCTTTGGGCAAGTTTGACCTGGGCAACCAGGTCTTTGTTCCAGATTTCAAGGAGAAGATCTCCGCTCTTCACCCTATCGCCCTCATGGATGGGAAGCTTTGCAATCTGGCCGCCGATGCTCGGAGAAAGTTTGGCCCTTCGGCAGGCTTTAACGGTTCCGGCCCGTGTATTAGCGACCGCCCGTTCCACGACTCCGTAATCTGCGGGCTTCACCACAACCTCGACGGGCTTGGGCCGGGTGAAATACCAGACGGTCACGCCAACGGCTGAGATGAACAATACCAGAAATACCCAGCGGAAATATCGACGATTCATCAAGTCACCCCTTTCGAATTTTTAGGCGTCTTTTTATTTGGAAGCAATCAAAATCAAAGCGGTGCAAAGGTACAACATTATAAAAAAATATAACAACCTTTTTTTCATACTTTCCATTACGTTCCATGAATACGCAGATCCGAAAAACCGGGAAAGATACAGGCGGACATCATTTCGAACCGGTGTCCGGACACCGGTTCGAAATATGATGACGAAAAGCGGTTTTTATGCGGAAAATTAGGATGGCTTTTTAAATATTACATATCTGACAAGACCGGCAAGCCCCATCGCAAAAAAACAGATGAGCGCCACTGCGGATACAAGGCCTATTTTCAGGGCCAGCCAACCGGCGCCCACCAAAGGAATCAGCATCAAACGAACCGCGGCACGCAAGTAATCGTGTTTCTTGATAAAATTAGCCATTGGCGGTGAATGGGTATAATAAAAATGCACCAACAACCTGCCGATTCTATTGGTGATCAGGAAATGGTCGCGGAATTTACTCAATACCCTAACGTATGGGGCCAACGGTGAACCATCGGCGGCGGTGGCGATGAAACACCCGCTGCCCCCGTTTTCAGTACCCGTAATGGTCACGGTTACATCCGGTGCGGTCAGGCCGCTGTAGTCGGTATCTGCCGAAGTCGCAGGGCCGATCATAATGCTGTAGGTCACACCGCTGGTGGTTATGCTGGTGATGGTGACGGTCTGGTCCACGAACCAGTCGGCATCGGTGAATGTCAGGCTTGATTTGTCAACCCTTCCGATATTGGCATCAGAGCTGGTGACCGGCACCGTCACATCCGCAGACGGCTCGCTTAAAAGCCTTACGGTAAAGGTGGCTGTCCCGCCGCCGCCCGTGGTGGTCACGCTGGATGGCGCAACGATAAAATCAGCCATCCTGAATTTCGTCAGAAAGATATCTTCCAAACCATTGGAGGTATGGCTGTCCGTTCCCGTGCCGGGATCGAAGTCCACTGTTTCTTGAAAATATCCGGTCAAGTAGACGTTGATACTGTCATCCACCGTCACGGATCGACCGAAATCCTGGTTCGTGCCGCCCATGGTCTCGGTCAAATCATATGTGCCGTCATAGTTTATCTTTGTCAGAAAAATATCACCAAGACCATTGGCGGTATGGTTGTCCGTTTCCGTGCCGGGATCGAAATCCGCTGTCCCGCTAAAAGATCCCGTAATGTACACATTGTCGCTGCTGTCCACGGCGACGGATCGACCGTAATCATGATCCGTGCCGCCCATGGTCCTGGTATATCCGTAACTGCCGTCGGCGTTTATCTTTGTCAGAAATATGTCTTCCAAACCCGCGGACGTATGCGTGTCCGCCGTGCCGCCGGGGTT
>CAZQAF010000110.1:0-7786 GCA_964591175.1 uncultured Desulfobacteraceae bacterium
GGAACGCGAAAATTTTAACCGCAGGAACACATTGAGTATTTTGAGGATTAAAATTTGAGTGTGACCCCAGAGAAATAGGCTTCGCATTTCACGGGGCAGGCGCAGAAACTTGTCCGCCTCAGGCGGATTGGGCAAAAAGGGGCGTTTTGCAAAGGTCTCGTGTCGGGGTCTTTTCCGCTAAGTTAAATCTTGACCCGGAAAATCAGGCGTTTCATGTATGAGAAAAATGCCGACATTTGCAGAATTGAAAAATGAAGCAGCCAATGCTTTTGGGAATCTTGGCGCATGGGTCTATGATGAGTGGAAAAGACTAAATGATGCCTTATTTTACGGCAAAAACGTTTCGGGCGCAATTGTCTGGAAAGAGACACACCAGGATCGCAGCCTCGGATACTACGATCACGCCGCGAATCTGATCGTTTTACATAATATCTTAATGCGTCCGATCTATCCGACCACCGGTCTTACATGGGAATCCCGCCGATTCAATACCAGAAAGATCAGTGATGTTCTTTTACATGAGATGATTCATCAGAGAATTCATCAGACCGGTGGATGGATGGGCGAAAACAGCCACAACAACACGCGGTTCGTCAATGAAGTCAACAGGATCGCACATCTTCTTGGATTAAATATTAAGGCCAAGGTCATTGAATCAAAAACCCGCCATAATAAAAAAACCCCCGCCGCGGAATCCGAATCCTTGAGTTTAAAGGAGCTTTTCCACTTCCCTTATTTTTCCAGAAGCCCCAACTATTATTACGAACAATTTTAATACCCTCTATGTATTGAACAATTGTCGGACTTCGGTGGCATTCAACCCGATGGCGTCTGTCTCGGTATAACGTTTTTTCAAGATGCTCTCGATTTGCAATCGCTTGGCCTCGAAATCAGACGCTGGCAGTTTTCTCGGAATGTATACGCCATCGCAAAAGATGAACTATTTTGGAAATGATTTCAGCGTCTTTGCTTCGGCTGATCATGATTGGAATCGATTTGACTTCCGACATGGGTTATGATTGACTAATAAGGTTTTGGTTTTGCACCCTTTATTCCGGCAAACCGGGTTATCGGCCGTTGATTCAAAGACGTTTGATTGCCTGTCAAGGAATGCTTAGTATATGTATTAAGATATGATAACCGTTGAAAATCTAACAAAAAGCTACGGCACGGAGGTGCTCTTCGACAAAGCTGGTTTTAAGCTGAACCCTAAAGAAAAGATTGGGGTCGTCGGTCGAAACGGACACGGAAAAACCACTCTTTTTCGACTCATCACCGGACAAATCCCTTCTGATTCGGGAGACATCGTCATTCCCAAACATTACCGGATCGGTTATGTTCGACAGGAGGTTGAATTTACAAAAAATACAGTGATAGCAGAGGCGATGACCGGGCTTCGCGAAGACGAAAAAGAGTACCAATGGAAAGCCGAGGAAATACTTTCGGGCCTCGGGTTTTTAAAAGAAGATTTCGAACGACCTCCTGAAGAATTTTCAGGGGGGTTTCAGGTTCGCCTGAATCTTGCAAAAGTGCTGGTTTCCGAACCTGATTTGCTGCTTTTGGACGAACCCACCAATTATCTCGACATCACCTCCATCCGCTGGGTGGAGCGTTACCTGATCCGTTGGCCTCGCGAACTCATGCTGATCACACACGACCGGAACCTGATGGACAAGGTGATTTCACACACCCTCGGGATTTATCGCCGAAAGATCAAAAAGCTGAACGGAAATACCGAAAAATATTATGCACAAATCGCCCAGGATGAGGAGATTTACGAAAAGACCCGCCTGAACGACGAACGGCGACAAAAGGAGATAAAGCTGTTTATCAACCGGTTCAGAGCCAAAGCAAGGCTGGCGAATCTGGTTCAGTCACGTATCAAGACACTGTCTAAAATGGAAAAAAAAGAAAAGCTGGAACGGATGAAGGCACTTGATTTTTCATTTCGAAGCGCCCCGTTTCCTAAGAAAGACGTTATGAAGATTCGAGACGTTTCCTTTTCATACGACCCCGAAAAACCGTTGATCAGAGATTTTAACTTTTATGCAAGGGCCGGAGAACGGATCTGTGTGGTCGGAAAAAACGGTAAAGGCAAAACAACACTTTTAAGGCTGATGGCAGGGGTACTCAAACCCGACAAGGGCAACATCACACTGAACCCATCGGTCAGACAAGGATATTTTGAACAGAGCAATGTCGGGAATTTGGATAGATCGAAAACCGTTGAAGAAGAGGTCCTCTTCTCGCACCCGGATATCGACCGCCAACAGGCAAGGACGATCTGCGGCGCAATGATGTTTGACGGCGATGCTGCTTTGAAAAAAATCGCGGTTCTATCCGGTGGAGAAAAAAGCCGGGTGATTCTTGGCAAACTTCTCGTTACGCCGGTGAACCTTTTGCTTCTCGATGAACCCACCAACCATCTGGACATGGAATCGTGCGATGCAATGCTTGCCGCCATCGACAGTTTTGACGGCACGGTCATCATGGTAACGCATAACGAGATGTTCCTGCACGCGCTTGCCGAGCGCCTCATCGTATTTCAGAATCACGGCATCCAGGTGTTCGACGGGGGATACCAGCGGTTTCTGGAAAAAGGCGGATGGGCGGACGAAACAGACCCTTTAAGAGCCGCTTCCGAAAAGGTCGATCACGGTGAATCGACGGTGAAGTTGACCAAGAAAGAAAAAAGGCGGATACGTTCCGCATTTATTGCCGACCGGTCCAAAGCCCTCAAGCCCTTGGAGCAGCGTATTTTAAGTATTGAAAACCGTATCGAAAAATATGAAAATGAACTCAATGCACTCAATGCGGATATGATGGCCGCTTCACAGGCCGGCGACGGCGAGAAGATCGGCGCGATCTCTCGATCCATCCATCGCTGCCAATCGGCCATCGATGTCCTCTTTGACGAACTTGAGCAATCCACGGCCAATCTTGAAGAGAAAAAGGCTGAATTTGAAAAAAAACGAGACCATCTAGAATTGGGAGTTTGAATACGGATCATGAAAAAAGATTTTGAATGTGCAAGCGGCATGGCATCAAAAACGCAAGGATTGAAACCGGCCGCCGATCCGCAAAAAATTTTGGTTTTCCAACAAAATCACAGCGGCGAAAAAAAAATAGAAGGCATTCGGCAATACGGCGGCAAGCGTTTTACCGTGGAAGTGGTGTCCATCGACGAAGCGCTGCCCGAAATTATCGACGATACCACGAAATACATTCCCCGAAACTTTCAGGCGGACCTGGTTCTGGACTATTTGAAACATCCGGACCTGTCCCATGACCTTGCCGTGCGTTGTCGTGACAAAAACATCCCTGTGGTGGCTTCCGGCAAAAAGTTACGCATCAAAGGCACACTAACGCCGCCCACGTGATGCGGTCTCTCCAGGCAGGTCTGCCTGGGTGACTACGGAAACATGTTCGGCATGCCGGAGTTCATCGTAACGGTCTCAAAAGGCCGTATCGATCGCATTGAAGTGGTTCGCGGGGCGCCCTGCAAAGCCACCTGGGAGGCGGCGCGGCGCATCCAAGGGCTTACCGTCAAAGAAGCGCCGGTGCGAATCGGTCTGGAAGTGCAATATTTCTGCGTGGCGGATCCTTCGGCATGGGACCCGATTTCCGGTAAAAGTTCGGTGCATCTGGCCGGTGAATTTCACAGGGCCGCGCTGATTAAGGCCTTGAAACGGACATGCAAAGGTGCGTGTTGAGGATATGCGTCTGTAATGGGCTTGCTAAAAAAAATCGAGTCTCTGTTACCAAAGGCCCTGATTGCAGACAGATACGCCGTTGGTCATGAAATCATGCTCATGAAACGGCGGAAAGGAAAAACGCCGTCTGATGATATCATTCACCGGCGACTGATTCGTATCGAAAAAAGGCTTCAAAGATCTATCAACAAAAGAGCCTGGCGTAAAGCACACCGGCCTGAACCGGTCTACAACGACGCACTCCCCATCCTGTCCAAAAAAGACGACATCATCGAGGCCGTCAAGACCCATCCGGTGGTAATCATATCCGGCGAAACCGGTTCAGGAAAAACCACGCAGATACCGAAATTCTGCCTTGCGGCAGGCCGCGGGATCGACGGAAAGATCGGCTGCACCCAACCCAGAAGAATCGCCGCAATAACGGTCTCCCAACGGATCGCCGAAGAACTCGGAGAAGAGACCGGAAAGTCCGTCGGCTATAAGATCAGGTTCAAAGACAAGACGAGTCCCAATGGCTTTATCAAGATCATGACCGACGGGTTGCTTTTGGCCGAAGCTCAAAGCGACCCGGGCCTGCATGAATACGATACCATCATTGTGGACGAAGCCCATGAAAGAAGTCTGAATATCGATTTTATTCTGGGTCTGCTGAAGACGCTGCTGACAAAACGAAAAGACCTCAAGCTGATTATCACCTCGGCTACCATCGACACCGAGAAATTTTCAAAGGCTTTTGATCATGCGCCGGTGATCGAAGTGTCCGGCCGCATGTATCCGGTAGAAGTGCGGTACTTACCCCAGGACACATCCGTTGAAAACGACGATGTACAAACCCATGTTGAAACAACCGTCCGCGAACTGAACCGCCTTTTTAAAGAAACGAACTCCGGAGATGTTCTGATTTTCATGCCCACGGAAGCCGATATTCGTGAAACCTGCGAGCTCATCAAGGCAAAGAATTTCCGTCACACGGATATCCTGCCGCTTTTTGCCAGGTTGTCGGCATCCGAGCAATCCCGGGTTTTTTCACGGGGTACGGGTAGAAAAATTATCGTCGCCACCAATATCGCCGAAACCTCCCTCACCATACCCGGCATTAAATACGTTATCGATACGGGACTTGCACGAATATCCCATTATATGCCGAGGATGAGAATCACGGCCCTTCCGGTTGAGGGCATATCCAAAAGCAGCGCCGATCAGCGAAAAGGCAGATGCGGCCGCATGGAAAACGGCGTGTGCATCCGGCTGTTTTCCGAAAGCGACTTCGAAAACCGGCCGCTGTTCACTTCGCCCGAAATATTACGGGCCAACCTCGCAGAGGTTATTCTGCGAATGATTTCCCTGAATCTGGGGGAGATATCGAATTTTCCTTTTATCGACAAACCGCCGGCAAAAAGCATCCGGGACGGATTCGATCTCCTTTACGAGCTGGGCGCCATTGTTCCCGAGTCAAACCGCAAACCCAAAAAGGCCCGCCGCTTTTCACTGACGAAAAAAGGCGAACTCATGGCGAAGATGCCCATCGATCCAAGGCTGTCGCGAATGCTTATTGAAGCTCGGGACGAGGGGTGCCTTGAAGAAATAATGGTGATCGCCGCTGCCCTCAGTATCCAGGATCCCCGTGAACGGCCCGCTGAAAAAGCCCGGGAAGCGGATCAGGCCCAGAAAGCATTTTGTGATCCTTCTTCCGATTTTATCACGCTGCTCAATATTTGGAATACCTATCAACAGGTTTTGAAAGAAGAAAAAACAACCGGCCGCGTTAAAAAATTCTGCAAAAATCACTATCTTTCCTTCAAGCGGATGCGCGAATGGCGGGATATCCATACCCAGCTTTCCGATGCGATGACAGAATATCGACTGAAGTATACAAAAAATACCGCAAAAAAGCACACCCCGGATCACGTTTCCCGCCCCTGCCAAAAATCTAAAAGCCTGATTCCGGATACTGAATTCAGTCGTCTTTACACCGCCATACACAAATCCATTTTAAGCGGCTTTTTGTCCAACATCGCCGTTAAAAAAGAAAAAAACATTTTTCAGGCGCCAAAAGGAAAAGAGGTGATGATTTTTCCGGGATCGACCTTATTCAACACGGCGAAAGAATGGATCGTTGCAGCGGAATGGGTCGAGACATCGCGTCTGTTCGCCAGGACCTGTGCAAATATCGACAGCGCATGGCTGGAAAACCTCGCTGGAGACTTATGCAAGCGCACATATCTTCACCCCCACTGGGAAAGGAAAAAAGGTCTGGTCACGGCTTACGAACAGGTCAGTCTTTTCGGCCTCGTGATTATCCCCAAGCGGCAGGTTCCTTATGGCAACATCGATCCTGACCGCGCAACGGAAATTTTTATTCAAAACGCGCTGATCGACGGTGATATCAATGAAACGCTTGACTTTTTGCTTCACAATCAAAATCTCATCGACGACGTCAGGAATTTAGAGGACCGGATTCGTAGAAGAGATATTCTGGTCAGCGAGGCGCAGTTGTTCGATTTTTATAACCGACGACTCAAAAATTGTTACGATGTCAGAACATTGAAGGCGTATATCAAACAAAATAACAGTGACGAATGTCTTCGTATGAAACCCGAAGACATCAGCCGGTATGACCCGGATGAAAAAGAGCTGTCCCGTTTCCCGGACCGGCTCGACCTTGGGCATCTGAGCCTTGACTGCGCGTATCGCTTCGATCCCGGAAATCCCGATGACGGCGTCACCGTGAACATTCCCGACGCCATGGCCGGTTCCGTGCCCCATGAAACACTCGAATGGCTGGTGCCCGGCCTGTACAAAGAAAAAATCACCGCACTGATCAAGGGGCTTCCCAAAACATATCGAAAAAAACTGGTCCCTGTGGCCGATACCGTGGATATTGTCATCGATGAAATGCCCAAGACCCGGACCTCCTTAATCACGGCCCTGGGCAATTTTATCTTTACCCGTTTCAACATCGATATTCCGGCATCCGTCTGGCCGGATGATCTTCTGCCGGATCATCTGAAAATGCGGATATCGATCACCGACGCAAAAGGGAAAGAACTCTCCTCCGGCAGAGATCCGACGCTGCTGAGCCGTCGGATTTCAAACAAAGGACCGGCGATGGCGCCGCCTGAATTAGACGCTGCAAAAAAAATATGGGAACGAGACGGCCTCGTTGACTGGGATTTTTCGGATTTACCCGACAGCGTCGAATTAAAAGGCATGGATACACCAAAATGGCCGGCATATCCCGGGCTTCAAAAATCCGGTGAAAAGGGAAAAGGCGTCAATCTGCGGCTCTTCTTAAACCGGGAAACCGCCCTGTCATCTCACAAAGAGGGGGTCGCTGCTCTCTTTTCCCTTTATTTATCAAAGGATTTAAAATTTTTAAAAAAAGCGCTGAAATTGCCTAAAAATATGGACAAAGCAGCGGATTACTTCGGTGGATCAGCCTGCTTTGAAAAAAGGATGGTTGAACGCATCATCAAAAACTTATTTTTCAAAAACATCCGCACCAAAAACGCTTACTATTCGCATGCCGATGCTGCAGCCCGGTCCATGCATCTTGAAGGCCGGAAACTCTTGGCGCTCAGCCTGCCGGTTCTCAAGTCCTATCACGAAGCCCGAACCGCCCTTTATTCTTTTGAGGTAACGCACAAGACCAATCCTGTGGTTTTACAATTTTTAAAAGGGATAAGAACCGAGCTTTCAAAATTAATACCTGAAAATTTCATTGACCTATATGATCCCGAACGTCTGGTGCATCTTGTCCGTTATATGAAAGCGCTTGTGATTCGTGCGGAACGGGGCATGGTCGATCTCGAAAAAGATCGGACAAAATCGGATGCCGTAGCCGTGTTTACCGACAGACTGAATCGACTTCTGAAAGGACTTTCCGAATCCGCTTCCGAAGAAAAGAAAGCCGCCGTCGAAGCGCTTTACTGGCTGATTGAAGAATATAAAGTATCGATTTTTGCGCAGGAACTTAAAACATCGGTTCCGGTTTCAAATAAACGGATAGAAGACAAGCTCAAAGAGATCGAAAGGATGGGATAAAGTAAAAATCCCAAATCTCAAATTCCAAA
>CAZQAF010000110.1:7886-9176 GCA_964591175.1 uncultured Desulfobacteraceae bacterium
TTTAGACATTTCCAATCCTTTCCGGGAGCGCTTCATAATACCGCGCTTCCTCCTGCTTTCCTCGTTTCCGGCATCCGGCGGCATAGATGCCGCATTTATTTTGGAGCATGATCAGGGCTTCCTGACGTTGATCCTCCGACAGAATTCCGGTTTTGATGATTTTCACGATGGCTTGGATCCGAAATTTATCGAGACCGGCCCTTTTGGACAATTGGTCGTCGTGACCGCCCCGCTTGACAATCAACGGCGTCTCGATCAGAAAAACCGGAAACCGGCAGCTTATCCTGAGCCACAGATCATAATCTTCGCAGGCCGGCAGGGTTTCATCGAAGCCCCCTGCCCTATCCAATAAATCTCGCCGGATCATCACTGCCGACGGGCTCACAAGACATAGTTTCAAAGAAGGTTTAAAAATCATTCCCGAAGGTTTTTTATGCCGCTGTTTGGGATTGACGCGAATACCGTTTCTGACCCAGACTTCTTCGGTCTGGCAGATGAGCGCATCCGGCCTTTGATCAAAGAATTCAACTTGCATCGAAAGTTTTTGCGGCAACCAAAGATCATCGGAATCGAGAAAAGCAATTAACTTCCCGGAGGCTTCTGTGATTCCCCGATTTCGGGCGGCACTTACCCCTTTATTCTCTTGAGAAAGTACATGGACATCGTCTCCATACGGCGCCAATACCTCGGAAGTATTGTCCGTGGAACCATCATTCACGACAATCAATTCAAAGTCCTTGTAGTCCTGCGCCAGGACGGAATCCACGGCCTCCTCAATAATCCGAGCGCGGTTATATGTCGGAATGATGACGCTCACTCGAGGGGGTTTTTCTATTTTGCTTTTCTCTTCCATTTTCAACCTTTTAGATGAAAAACTCAGAATATGCAACACTCCTGACAGACAAACATTTTAAATTAAAGCTTGACTTACCTTGATTTCACGTGATTAATTGAACGGTATTCATTAAGTTTCTGATCCTACTCCACAATATTATCTAAAATACACGCACTATTATCGATAAAAAAGTAACAAATGAGGTTTTATAACTGTTTGATTAAAATGACGGAAGAAAGGAGGGAAGCAACAATTTGTTGAAGAATTCGTTTTTTTATCTAACCGCAACTGAAAGTTAAGGAGGTTCAAATGAAAAAAATTCTTATTATCGGCATTGCATTTGCATTCGGACTTGCCGTTTTCATGGGAGGAGCGCCGACGACCGTACAGGCCAAAACAACCTTCGTTACCATTGGTACCGGCGGCATTACCGGTGTTTATTATCCCACCGGCGG
>CAZQAF010000111.1:0-9133 GCA_964591175.1 uncultured Desulfobacteraceae bacterium
GCACTCGAATCGCTGTTCATTGACTTGGGTTCCCCACTGGGTGCCGCTAAGCTCTTCAACAAGTTCGAACCCGTTTTTCTCATAAAGATGCCGTGCGGCGTTCAGACCCTCGAATGTCCACAGGTATATCTTCCGGTATCCCCTGTTCCGACAAAAGCGGATCGCGGTATCGATGAGCCGGTTGCCGACGCCTTTACCCCGGAAGTCATCCGACATGATGAACCACCGAAGATGTGTGCCTTTGCTTTCGGCATGAATGCCGTCGATGGTAATGGCGCCCTCGACCCGGCCGTCGGCCCGGGCAGTCCAAAAACCATCGCGGTTTTCGTTATATCGTTTGAGAAATTCGGAAAGTTCACTCGCGACTTTAGCTTCAAAGAAGAGTCCGAATCCCCAGTGTTTGTGGTAGTAAATGCCGTGAAGTTCTGCAACGCGTCCCAGGGCCCCCGGGACATACCCCTTTTCTATCTTGACCGCTCCCATGAAAACCTCCGTCTAAACCGCGGCGCGTGCGCGCCGGACAGATGGACTGTATCGGATCATCTGAAGAAAATAATCATGTGTTGACATCGTCAGCAATAACAATATACGAATGTATAGGATAAAAGTACGGAATATTTATTGAAATATAATGCGGAAGTCCTTGGAGCATGTCAAGGACATTATCGGGAGAAAACCATGACTCAACATAAAAGATTTAAAGCAAGACTTGAAGAAATCAATCGACTGGCCGATGCACTGGAAGCCCGCCGATCAGATCTCCAGGAATCCGCAGCCATAGATGCCGGATTTCCCGTGAAAATTACCGGAACCGAGGTGGACTTGGCCGTGGATTATTTGCGAACCTTGGAGCAGGATATCCCCTGGATTGAAAACGGCAAACCTTACGGCACCGTGGCCACCATATTTGCATATGACGCGCCGGCCGTCGTGCTGGGCCGGCTGGGCGGATCGGCCCTTTTGACCGGCAACCGCCTCCGCTTCAGCGTCTCATCCCAAACACCGCGAACAGCCGCGATTTTAGCACAAATCTGTCAAGACTTTCCGGCAATGGAACCCATGGTCGATCTGGACAACCGGGAATTCGGCAAGCGCTGTGTCATGGACGAAGATGTCCGGGTTCTCTTTATCTCCGGGGCTTCGGCTGTCGGTGAGGTCTATCGGAAACAACACACCGCTTTTGACAAACTCTTTTTTGCAGGTCCCGGCGGCATGCCTGCGGCCGTCGTGTTCGAGGACGCCGATGTCCGATCGGCAAGCCGGTTTATTGCCCGGCGGGCGTTTATCAATGCCGGCCAGTACTGCACTACCCTGAAAAAGGCCTACATCCATCGCAGTATTTATGAACCCGTTCGAAATAACATACTGGAGGCGGTTCAACACATGAAGGTTGGAGACCCCTTTGACCCGGATACCGAAATCGGGCCGATCCTGGTAGAGCGCACCCGGAAAATTGTTGAAAATGCTCTTGAAAAATGCCGGCCCGCACACCAGATTACCGGATCCATCAACGGACAGGTCATCTATCCGCTGGTTCTTGAAACTGAAAACAGCTCGATTCCGGATCTCGAACTCTTTGGCCCGTTTCTGCTGTTAAAACCCTTTAACGATCCCGATGAAGCTGTTTCGGAACTGATTCAAACCCGATACGGTTTTCTGCTGTCTTTTTTCGGATCACCTTCTGAATCGATCTTAACGCGCTTTCATGAAAACTTCGGCATGGTGCATGACAATCCGGATTTTACGTTTACACCGCTGCGGCTCCCCTTTGGGGGAAAAAATGAGAGCGGCTGGATTCTGGAGCGAAAAGGGGATCAGTATATCGAGCGGGACGGGGCGTTTCTATACAGTAAGGAACTGGTCTATTTTGACCAATAACCTAAATCTTTCCTGAAAATTAGGGATACTGTTTCTAAAATCTAACCCTGATTGAGGAAAAGTCGAGGCTTGCCCGCCTTTGGCTGTGATGCCCCAGATTCAAGGCGACCGAGGGTGAAGCTGTAGTTGTCTTCCGCGAACCCTCGGCAACGAAGGAGATGGGGTATTATCGGCTTTTGCTCAATCAGGGTTTTAGGTATTTCACCTTAAGCTTCATAATCCGCTCCAGAGATTTCATTCCTTTGGCTTTCATCGAAGAAGAGCGTCCCTGAATATCGCGTATTTCCTTGAATGCATTTTCGATGTCAGGACCTGCATGGCAGATCAGGGGCATGTCGATTCCTGCCGACAATATCCGCTTGATAGCGGTTTTCAGATCATAATGCTTTTGAACGGCGCCCATATCCAGATCATCGGTCATGACAACGCCGCCGTATCCCATCTGCCCCCGTAACAGATCATCGGCAATGATCTTGGACAGGCTGGCCGGCCAGTCCGGATCGATTCCCTTGTAACGAATATGCGACAGCATGATTCCGGCCACACCATGCGTTATGGCGGCTTTAAAGGGAAGCAGGTCGAATCCCCGGAGGGCATCCATATCGATATCCAGATCCGGAAGCTCAAAATGGGAATCGAGCACGGTCCGGCCGATGCCCGGGAAATGCTTGGCCACTGCCATGATGTTTTCAGCCTGAAGATGTTCGATCACCACACACCCCAGCTCAGACACCCATTTAGGATCATGGCCGAATGCCCGGTCCGCCATGACGCTGTTGACATCTTTCGACGCCACATCCATCACCGGCGCCAGATTCATGTTGATACCCACGCCGGACAGCTCTTTTGCCGTTGTTTCAGCAAAGAAGACGGCATCCTCGATCCTTTTCATTGCAGGATTTCCCGGAAAACGCGTAAACGGTTCTTTGAGGCGGGCGACTTTTCCGCCTTCCTGGTCAGCGGCAATCAATAACGGCGGCTGGCCCACGGACCGCGCATACGCCTGCATTGAAACGCACAGGTCTTTGATCTGTTCCGGATCGATGATGTTTCCGGCAAAGAGGATAATACCCCCCACTTTTAGCGTGTCGATAAGAAACTCGAGTTCGGCATTCAATTCGATGCCGTCGAATCCTGCCATCAGGCGCTGTCCCGCACACTGTTCGGGTGTAAATGCGGTAATGTTCATTGATTCTATTTTCTCTTTCCTCTTTTCTATTTCCTAATCCCTATGCCCTTTCAGCGTTGAGCATTGAGCTTCCCAGCTTCCCGGCTTTCAGCTCAGACACGAATCAGTACCATCCCTGTCCACTCCTTTTCATCCGCTTTCCAGGTGCATTTAAATCCGTTCCGGGAAAACCCGCTTAAAAGATTTTCAACTTCATAAGATCTGATTCCCGATACCACCACCACGCCGTTTTTTGGGGTGATTTCGGCCATGTGGGAACAAAGCCGCCTGAGGGTAGGATAACGAAGATTGGCAACAATCATAGCATAGGGTTGTTTGATGTCTACAACCGCGGTATCCGGAATCGCGATTCGATGTTCAAGGCCATTCAGCTCGACGTTGATTTTGGCCTCGTTTCTCGCACAGGGATCGATATCGATCCCGACGGCCCCCGGCATTCCCAGTAATACGGCGGCCATGGCCAAAACCCCGGATCCCGTACCGATATCCAGAGCCCGTGAATTTTCGGCCGTGAGAATGTCCCGGTTTGCGGTTAATGCCGCTTCTATCCCCAGAATTGCCAATCGGGTGGTGGGGTGGTCCCCGAATCCGAATGAAGCGCCTTTTAAAATTTCGATAACGATATCCTGGGGAGCCGGCTCAAAAACCGTGTCCGGCGGCTTCAGAATCACACGATTTGAAATTCGAACGGGTCTTTCGTAAGATTTCTCGATAAACGAACATCCGAATTGATAGGTGTACTTAATATCACGGTTTGAAACCAGATCCCTGATCATGGCTTTCAGGGTTTTTGCATCCGCGATATTGTTGCCACACAGCTGTTTTTTGAGTCTGCCGGGCGTCAGCCTTTGTTTGGATTCTTCGACCATGGCCAGCACTTCCCGGCGGAGCGTTTCGGGATCTTGTTTCGGATTTTCACAGGTTTTGAAAGGCAAGGTCTTCATCCTTATCTATAAGTCATCTCAAAAAAGTCTTTTCGGCCGATATCGGCGTTGAGCCCTCGTCCCAAGTCCTCGACATACTTGAGTATGCCTGCGGGTTGACCCTCGGCCTCGTCTTGATCTCGACCGAAAATCCTAATTTTGAGATGACTTCTAATATCGGCCCAATTGATACTTTCTGACCGCCCGTTCGTGTTCTCTGAAGTTGGTCGAAAAATAGTGGGTGCCGTCTTTCTTGGAAACAAAGTACAGATATTTGGTATGTGCCGGATAAAGCGCCGCCGCAATGGCTTTGACGCCGCAATTTGAAATCGGTCCGGGAGGAAGCCCTCTCATGGTGTACGTGTTGTATGGTGTCGGTCTTTTTAAATCCTTTCGGGTAATATTCCCATTATAATCCTCGATGCCGTAAATGACCGTGGGATCGCTCTCCAGACGCATCTTTCTTTTCAGCCGGTTATGAAAAACAGAGGAAATAATGGGACGTTCCCTGGCAACGCCGGTCTCCTTTTCGATAATCGATGCCAGGGTGATCACCTGGTGAACCGTCATGCCAACGGCTTTGGCCCGATTTTCCCATTTTACCGTAAAAACCTCCCTGAACCGCTTGATCATGGCGCGTATGATATCTTTCGGCGTCGCATCTATGGCAAAGTAATAGGTGTCCGGAAAGAGATATCCTTCAAAGGTTTGGGCATCGATCCCCATGGCATGTACGAATTCGGGATCGGTGGCGGTCTTGAAAAAATCCGCCTCGGTTCCGAATCCCGCGGCCTGAACAGCCCGTGAAACCTGCATTAAATTGTATCCTTCGGGTATGGTCAGCCGGTGCAGCAGCACTTTCCCTTCCACCATGGTTTGGAGTATTTTTTCCGGCGTCATGGCATTGGAAAGCATATATTCGCCGGCCTTGATATGTTTATCATAACCGTGGAAGCGTGCAAACAATCTGAATTTGAATGGATGACGAATCAAACCTTGGTTATACAGCATGGTCGAGAGCGCTTTGAATCCCTGGCCCGATCGAACCATAACCGCCCGTTCGATCGATCCTTTACCGGCCGGTGTATTGGCGTCGGCAACGATATTCAGATGAACGCCGGCGACAACCGCCAATAGCAAAAACAATATGAGCGAAACAGCAAAACTCAGTTTCTTCAACGTTAATATGCTCCCTTAATGAAAAGTCCACTTATTTTATTCCAAATGAACATGAATTGTCAAAGAAGAACGGTCATCGCTTTGGACTGGCGTGATGGGTATTTTTTGTTAGATCGTTTAAATCGCTTGATTTTATGACCCAAATGTTTATGATTTGTTAATGAATATGGAACGCAAACCAAAGGAAATTTATCAGGGATTTGAGCAAGGTCCTATCCGTCCCCCCAGCGAGGCCGAGAGCCTCCTTGTCCGTGTCACACGGAACTGCCCATGGAACCGGTGTACTTTCTGTCCGGTCTACAAAGGCTCCCGGTTTTCCATCCGGCCCAAGGATCATGTGATCAAAGATATCGATTCGGTATCCCGAAGCGTAGAGATCATCCAACAAACGGCCCGTGAAAAGGAAAAGGCTTCCCCGGCCCAAATTCGTAAAACTGCCGGAAACGACCCGCATTTGGACCCCCGCGCCTTTAACGCCGCTTTGAACTGGGCCGCCGGCGGAATGCGATCGGTGTTTATCCAGGACGCCAACAGTTTGATTATCAAACCTTCGGACCTGGTGGAAATCCTGACCCATCTCAAAGCGCGTTTTCCCTGGATCGAGCGGATCACGTCCTATGCCCGTTCCCATACCATTTCCCGAATCAGCGATGACAATTTGAAAGCCATAAAAAACGCGGGCTTAAACCGAATTCATATCGGTCTTGAATCCGGTTCGGACGCTGTACTGAAGATGACCCAAAAAGGGGTGACCAAAGAAACCCACATCAAAGCGGGTCTCAAGGTCAAAAAAGCCGGCATGGAATTGTCCGAGTATGTCATGCCGGGACTTGGCGGCAAAACCTTTTCCAGGGAACATGCCGTTGAAACCGCCGATGCCCTGAATCGAATCAACCCGGATTTTATCAGGCTCAGAACCCTTGCCATTCCCGACAGCGTGCCGCTGTTTGACAACTTCGAATCCGGAAGTTTTGAAAAATGCACGGATCTGATGATGGCCGAAGAAACGCTGCTTTTCATCGAATCCTTAAACGGCATTACCAGTGTGGTAAAAAGCGACCATATCCTGAACCTCTTTCAAGACCTGGAAGGGAAATTGCCGGAAGACAAGGAAAACATACTCGATATGCTCCGCAGGTTTCTGGCCATGACGCCGGACCGGCAATGCATCTATCAGGTGGGGAGAAGGCTCGGATTTTTTTCCGGTTTGCTTGACATGCAAAATCCCCGGCGCCTGGAAAGAGCTGAAAAGGCCTGCAAAAATTTCGGCATTACACCGGAGAACGTGGATGGGATGGTGGATGAGTTGATGAAAAGATTCATATAGATGCAGTACAAAGCAAATTCTTATTTTTTAACTCAAATATGACAGCTAAAAGGAGTGCACATGACCGACAAAAGCGGAGTGATTGCTTATTCTGAGGATGGAAATCTTGTGGTTCCGGATTTTCCGGTGATTCCTTTTATCGAAGGCGACGGCATCGGGCCCGATATCTGGCGGGCCGCCCGGCGAGTGATGGATGCAGCCGTTTCCAGCGCCTTCGGAGACCAGCGTAAAATTCAGTGGATGGAGGTGTTGGCCGGTGAAAAAGCCTTCAACAAAACCCAATCCTGGCTTCCCAATGACACCCTGGAAGCCATCAAAACCTATCGCGTGGCCATTAAAGGACCGCTGACCACTCCCGTGGGTGAAGGCATCCGGAGCATCAACGTCGGCCTGAGACAGGAGCTGGATCTTTATGCCTGCGTCCGGCCGGTGAAATATATTGAGGGCATTCCGAGCCCCATGGTCAAACCCTCGGACGTGGACATGGTTATTTTCAGGGAAAATACCGAAGATGTCTACATGGGTCTCGAGTGGAAAGCAGGTTCCGCCATTGCCCAGAAAATCATTGACCTGGTCAAGGCCGAAGACGGCCGAACCATTCGGCCCGATTCCGGGGTGGGCATAAAACCCATCAGCCGCTTCGGCACCCGACGGCTGGTTCGCATGGCCATTGAATATGCCTTTGCCCATGGAAAAAGGAGCGTTACCATCGTTCACAAAGGCAACATCATGAAATTCACCGAAGGTGCGTTTCGAACCTGGGGGTATGACGTTGCACAAGAAGAATTCGGAGACCGGATTATTACCGAAGATCTGCTGTGGGAAAAACACGGGGGCAAAATTCCACCGGATAAAGTCTTGATCAAAGACCGTATTGCTGATGCCATGTTCCAACAGATCCTGTTGCGTCCTTCGGAGTACGATGTGCTGGCCATGCCCAACCTCAACGGGGACTACATGTCCGATGCCCTGTCCGCCATGGTCGGAGGGCTCGGTCTGGCGCCGGGTGCAAATATCGGCGACGGCATCGCCCTTTTCGAAGCCACCCATGGAACAGCGCCGAAATATGCGGGACAGGATAAGGTGAATCCCGGGTCCTTGATTCTTTCCGGCGCCATGATGCTCGAATATCTCGGATGGCAAACAGCCGCGGACAATATTCGCAAAGGCCTGGCAAAGGCTGTGGCCAATAAACGGGTGACGTATGATCTGGCCCGGCAGATGGACGGCGCGACGGAAGTCAAATGCTCTGAGTTTGCCGAAGAAATCGTTCGTCAGATGTAAGTATATTTTTGCTATGGATCACAGCATCGAACTGAGATATGGCGCGCAAATCATC
Organism: uncultured Desulfobacteraceae bacterium; assembly: GCA_964591175.1. Classification (GTDB taxonomy): domain Bacteria; phylum Desulfobacterota; class Desulfobacteria; order Desulfobacterales; family UBA11574; genus UBA11574. The sequence goes on from CAZQAF010000111.1 coordinate 7,836, forward strand.
CCCCTGTCCCTTTCGGAACAGGCGGATATTTTTCAGATCCGGGAACCGGACCAAAAAATAACGCCGTCGCTGTTTTCATCGAGACTGGAAGCCGGACTCCAACGAATGCGTCCGGATCTATCGGATGTCTCCATTGTTGTCGGTGATAAAACCCGGCTGTGCGGTTACCCGGAGTATCTGCCGGTACTTGTAAAGACACTGGAGGATTTTGGAGTCCGTCGGAACCGACTGACCGTTTTCATCGCCTACGGCACCCATGCGCGCCAATCAGACGATGAATGCCGCGCGGCTTATGGAGATGTTTATGAAAATCTCCGGTTCATCCATCACGACTGCACGGATGACCGCTGCTTTTCGAATGTGGGAAAAACCGCCGGAGGCACGCGGGTTCGAATTCGCAAAGATATTCTTGACACAACGTTTCTGGTGACGTTCGGCGCAATTTCCCATCATTATTTTGCCGGCTATGGCGGCGGTCGAAAGCTGGTTTTTCCGGGGCTCGGCCACCGGGAATCCATCTACCACAACCATGGACTTTTTCTGGATCGAGATCGCCGTACCCTTTCATTGCACTGCCGGTCCGGCGTGCTGGACCGAAATCCGCTGGCCGAAGATTTGGCGGAATTTGAAACATTCCGGCCTGCGGACCTGGCCGTCCACGGCATCCTCGACAGCAAGGGACGGGTTTGCGACCTGATGCCGGGAAGCGGAACCGGTCATTTCCGAAATGCGTGCGCTATGCACGGGAAAAACTGCGAAATTGCCACTGACCGGGAATACGGTCTTGTCATCGCTTCCGGCGGAGGATTTCCAAAGGATATCAATTTTATCCAAAGTCACAAAGCCATTGAAAATGCGTCAAAATTCGTTCGGGACAACGGCACCCTGATTGTTTTGGCCCAATGCGCGGACGGCATCGGATCCAGCACCTTTCTGCCCTGGTTTGGCATGGGGGGTTGGGAAACAGCATTTGACAAACTGGCGACAAATTATGAAGGCAACGGCGGCACGGCCCTTTCCATGATGGCCAAATCGCAGCGCATCCGGATTTTTATGGTTACGGATCTCGATGAAAAACGCTGCCGTACCATCGGCGTTGAAAAAATTTCCGTGGATCAGGCGAAAACATTCATAAACGGATCAGCCGGACCCCTCGCAGCCATCCCCAATGCCGGTATGCTGGTTAAAATTTCAGTAGAGACGCGATAACGATGGTCGATCACGTCCCGTTCCGGCCCAATCAATCCTGGTGAGCCTGGCAGTGTTGGGGCGCCCGGCAAGATTTCGTATGTGATGCC
>CAZQAF010000112.1:0-8948 GCA_964591175.1 uncultured Desulfobacteraceae bacterium
CGAATTTGTTGAACTTGGGCCATCGCACCCAATCATCTGCAAATGTTACATTTTAGACAGGCACTTTACGCGAAATGAATTAAACGTTATCTACCGATAAGTTTTTGGACTGGTTTCTAAGCGTAGATAATCATGGAGGGTTTTTTAGCTTTCCGTTTCAACCCAGCCTCCGCACAATTCACGAACATCTGAAATCAGGATCCGCTCCGCGCCAAATACTTTCTTAACTAAAAAATGTTGACTTGAAATTGACTTGAAAAATTAAGTTACTAAACAAGAAAATAAACTGTTAAATCACCTATAAAGTCAGGATAAGCAAAAAGGACATATCAAAGCAATAAATTTGTCAAGCAAATTAATTGTTATTATTTATCATTTCTGCAAACTCAATCCCCGAAGGCCTTTTCGACGTCGAATCCCAATCCCGGCTTATTTGTGGGATATAAGGTCCCGCGTCGAAGGATGACGGCTCCGGCCGAAGGATCACCGATTAAATCGAGGTGACCGTCCAGATCGGCGTAGACAACGTTGGGTCGGGCCAGTGCAAAATGCAGCCCTGCGGCAATACCCAGAGCCGCCTCATCCATGCAGCCGACCATTGCTTCAATGTCTGCGGCTTTGGCAACAGCATTGATTTTAACGGCTTCCGAGATGCCGCCGACTTTCATCAGCTTGATATTCACCATATCCACCAAATTATGTCTTGCCAGTTTAAAAGCGTCGCGAAGGTTCATCAGGCTCTCATCCGCCATAACCGGGATAGAAACATCGCTGGTAACGCGGCGCAGGACACCGGCATGCTCTCTAGATGTGGGTTGTTCAATCAGTTCCAGGTGAGCAGCATGCGTCCCCTTGACGAAACGAAGGGCTTCGCCCTCGGAATAACCTTGATTGGCATCAAAGCGCAATTCGATCTTGCCCCCTATCGCTTCCCGAATCTTAATTATTTTTTCAATATCCGCTTCGACATGGATACCCCCTTTTATTTTTAACGATTCAAAACCGCGAGCGACATAAGCCTTTGCTTTGGAAACGCTCTGGCTCAGGGGCAAAATACCGATGGTGATACTCGTCTTCATCCTCGTGCGAAAGCCCCCCAAAATCTTGTACAAAGGCAAACCCGCTTTTTTACCGAGAATATCATGAAGCGCCATATCAACCATTGCCTGGGCAGAAGGTTGCCGGGTAAGATGCGGCTTCAATCGCTCCATAAGCAGTGCGATTCTGAGGGGATCGGCCCCCTTCAGAATCGGTTCGATAATCTCTTTGAAGGTGTTTAAGACGCTCTCCGAAGTTTCGCCGGTCACTTCATAGTCCGGAGCCGCACAGCCAAATCCGGAAATACCCTCCGACGTTTCGATGCGCAAAAAGATATTGGTAGTTGATGAGATGGTTTCGTAGGCAATGGCATAGGCCTCGGCAAGTTGCATTTTAACGGGCCAGGCATCCATCTGTTCGATTTTCATTATGAATACCGCTGTTAGTTGATTTTGTCCGTCGCCATTATTTTTAAATCTTCAACCAACGCGACAAGATGGGCTATCATGATTTCCCATATTTTTTGTCCTTTTTCAGCACTGGCTCGGGTCGGATCTCCCATAACGCCGCTGGAAGAAATCTTATGGGTATGACCATACCACATCACCGCACGTTTGGAAGTAAAGTTCAGATAACGGCTGGAGAACTTCGGAACCGATGGTACGGTTTGATCCATTCTCACCTGGTGGGGCCGAACGGCCAGCGCCGTGCTGGTTTCAATCTCACCGGCATGGACATCATTGGGGGTCTCTATGAACCGGTCGATATCCACATCACTGGTTTCGCCGGTATCCACGCAAACAAAAATATCGGCGTCCCGGTTGATCATCTGGGCCGCATAATTCAGTGCCGGACCATTGCCGCCGTGGGCGTTGATGATGACCAATTTCTTTATGCCGTTACGGGCCGCATTCATCCCGATTTCATAAACGAAACGGGAAAGAGCATCATTGCTGACACTCAGGGTTCCTTTAAAATCATCGTGGGTATAAGATACACCGAATGAAATCAACGGAAGCACCAGCGGTTTTGGATCGCTGCAGGCTTCGGCAACCCGCCGGGCCAGATAATCAGCGTCAAATGCATCCGTATCCAAGGGAAGGTGCGGACCGTGCTGTTCAATGGAACCCACGGGCAAAAGGGCAACATTCACCCTTCGGATTTTCTCTCGGACTTCCGGTGAGGTCAATTCTCCCCAAATACAGCACTGCCCGGCCCCGGGTGAGGACCTCGATAGATTTATGTTGCTGGGGTTTGCGATATCAATCTCAAAGGGATAGGCCCACGACATGCCCTGATCCGTTATCGGATCCATATTCACCCAGCGATTTTCGTGGTATCGGACGGCGCCATCTGCATGTTCAAGGCAAATCCGGTAAAGGGGTTTGCGAAGATCCACCGGGATGCCGTTTACGGGCGATATCGCCGGATGGAATCGAAGGTTTAATATTTCAGGGTGCGCCTTGAAAATACGCTCATTCGAATCGTCCGGCTCAATCAAACCCTTCTGCAGCAGCATGGTCATCAGCTGGTGGAAACCGGCCTGTTCCTGACTGATGCCTTTCCGGGCGATATTTTCTAAACAATTCTGAACTTTTGAATCCGAATAGCCGCACCGCCGGGGATCGACACCGATAGCCGACAACATTCCGACGATTCGCCGGCATTTTTCACATTTGCCGCAAGGTTTGATCCGCTCTTTTTCCTTGTGTGCGGCATGACAGGAGATCTGATTTTCCTGAAGATGGGGGTAATGAACCGCCAGAATTTTTTGAATCAGCAGCTCGGAAAGCGGCCTCAACACGGAAAACTGACTGATGAACCATCCTTTTTGCAAAAAGTAACGGGACAATGCATCGTCAAAATAACGACTCTGATCAAATAACCCCTCATAATGCTCAATGCCCTTGTAATTCGCACAAACAGTGGTGTCGAACTCATCTCCGATAAGAAGCCGCCCGATATTGCGACGCCGAATCAAGGGCAAGACACCAAACAAAAAAACCGCTACCGTCCACAGACGAACGGGATACGCGTCGGAACGTATATCGGCAAAATTTTTTCGGATAAAGGGCATTCGCTGCAGCATCCATGCAAATATCCGATCGGAATTCACCCAGACTCTGCTCGTGTTGGGTATATTTTGTTTGAAATGGCGATATGCATTAAGGGCGGTGAACCAGTGACGTCCGGATTCATTGACAAAAAAAGGATGAATGTCGCACCCGATTTCATCCATGAGGCCGAAGCTCAGCAGACTGTCTTTGCCGCCGCTGGAAAGGATCGCATGGCGGTTTCGATCGGTGTGCCAGAACCGCCATGGAAATTTCTGTCTGCGGCGATCGGATCCGGGAAATTGAATCTTAGCACGGAGATAAGCTTCTTTTTTCACCACCGGCAAGTGGGCGGCATCTCCCACAAGAAACGGATTGGGTTCCAAAAACTTCTTTACATAAATTTCACGGGCCGTGTTTTCAGCCATGTCCCGAATAAAGCGCTGATCGGTATCATCAAAAACACCGTGAAAAACGATCCGACGGCAAAACAGACCGTAATTCAGCGCCACCTGGGCGGCAATCATATTTGCCAGGTTAACGGATTCAGGTTCCAAGGGATCGAAGACCTTTTCTTCGTATCGATAGATGAGTGTCGTCTCTTCATCTTTTCCATCCGACACCAGGCGATAGGGTGCCACAAGCCGTTGGGGTTCCAGCTTTACAGGGCCGACTTCTAAACGGTCAAATACTTCCAGAATTGCCAATGGATCATCGTGCAAAGTGCCCTGGCTATCGGGCATTAGGGTTGGCTTGTCAGAGGATTGGTTCGGCATCGGGTTCTCTTTAGGCGGATGACGAGGATCTGCTCATCTTTTTCAGATATGGATTCAATAGGTTAACCATTGCACCGGCACCATCTCGCAACACATCGAACGCAGGCAGGCCGATCGTTTTATATATGGCATCGCAAATGATAGGGATCTGTTCGTCCGGCAAGTCTTCATGGTTCACGGTGACAGCGACCACCGGCCTGCCAGAGAGCAATTCAATCACTTGAATTTGCCGTGCCAAAGGATGCATGGGATAATCCGAAAAACCATCATAGGTGCGGCGGGCGGGAGCATGTTGAAGAATAACCACGTCCGGACGTCCGGCTGCCAGAATTTCGAAACCACCGGGATAGGCTGGATTCATGAGGCTCCCCTGGCCTTCTATAACGATCACATCGGGGCGAGCTTCATCCCAGGCCTTCCAAATTGCATGCTCAATCTCCCCTGACACAAAATCGTTGATCAATGAATCGAGAATAATACCGTATTTTGAACCCTGCATCCAGGCGGTCTGGCCGGTACCGATCATTTCGGCCTTGCAGCCGGCACCGTTGAATTCCTGTACGATTTTCCATGCCGTGGTGCGTTTTCCCACCGCTGAATCCGTACCCAGAACAGCGATTTTCAGCGCCAGGACCTCTTCGATTTTACCGCTGAAAAAATGAAGATGTTTTCGGTGCGGTGGTTTGCGGATGTCCCGCAGCAAAACCCCCTTCTCTGCCGCCAATCTTGCAAGTTCAGGGTCTTCCGACAGGTAGTCGTGTAAACCGCAATCCACATGGTATCCTGATTCAATCGCTTTTCGAATATCCGATCGCGCATCGGCGCTGAGCCGACCGCCGTCCGGAGCCAATCCGATGACAAAATGCGTGACCGGTGTCCCGCTGTCTCTCGCCGCCTGAAGGGCATGGTCCAAGCGGTCATAAACCGGGATGTTATTCGGTTTGTTGTCTAAAATTTCTCCGGCATCGCCGCCTGCATAGCGCGAATCGATTACAGACATCACTCGGTAGCGCGCTGTGAATCTTACCAGGCCATGGGCGGTTTTGCCGTTGGGGGTGTTAAACGCTCCCTCACAATAGACAACCGCATTTCCTTCAGGCAGGCTGTTCATGACTTCCTCCCGGTTAAAATCACGGCAAAACGGTCGTTGGGTAATGCTTGTTTTCGGTGTCGCTCGAGCAATGCGATCAATCCGGCTGTTGATGCGGGTAAAACCTGTAACCCTTCTTTTTCACGGATCATGCGGGAAAAATCACGCATACTTTTATCCGATGCGTTCGTTGCCCATCCGTTAGTCTGGCGGATCCCTTCAAGGGCATAATCGCCGTCCATGGCATGCCAGTTTACCAGCGGCTCATTGATATGGGTTTCCCGAATTTTTTCCGGTTGCAGGTCCTCACAGGTCGGCATGTTTTTAAGGTATGCCTGGACGATCGGATTTTTGTGAAATGAAGAACCGCCCACGATCCTGGGCATGCGTGACGTTTTGCCCCGTCGGTATAAACTCAAGAATCCCCGATAAATACCTGCCAGGGTTGTGCCATTGGAGACCGGTACGGCAACGACCAGCGGAGCATCTCTCAGTTCGTCATACAATTCATAGGCGATCTGGCCATAGGCGCGGAGCTGCAACAAGGTGTTAACCCCACCGGGATTGGCATCGTAACAGTCTTCTTTTAGGGCATGTTCTCCTGAAATTCTCACAGCGTTTTCATAGTCCCCGGGTGTGCGAACGATCTCTGCGCCCAGAGATTTCATTTCATTGATGCGAAGGGTATGATAATTTTCAGGGATGAAAATCAGACACCGCAGGCCGGCTACGGAAGCGGCCAGGGCCAAAGCCACGCCATAATTCCCGCAGGTGGCGACCGTAATGGTTTCGAACCCCCTCCGGAGTGCATCCATTGACTGGATAAAAGCAATGCGGTCTTTCTGGGTACCGGTGGGATTGCCGCCTTCAAATTTAAGATAAATCTGACGAATGCCCACCTCGCGCTCAATGTTCCGGGAGCGTATTAATGAGGTATCCCCCACCTCTGAGTCGATGACATCCTCATAGGCTTCCAAACGATCTTCGATGGAGTATGCTTTATTTTCTGATATTTCCCGATGCCGCTTAAAGACGTCAGCGGTTTCGAAAGCTTCGCCGGTAGCGCCGTCAAGTAAATCTAAGAGTTTTTCTCCGTTGGGTAAACCGGAATTATCGTTTGGGGTTGAATCCATTATTATTAATTCATGTCATTCCATTGTGAGACTGTCAATGTCTTTTTGTTATTCACTTTTCAAATTCCCCGTGAGTGACTTCAGGGACATAAATAAGTGCTTAACCGTCTCTTAAGTATAACCTATTTACTTAATTGTGTCCCTAAATTCCTCAGGATCGAACTGTTGAAAAATACGGGGTTAAAAATTCGGATGAGTCCGGTAGTTTTGACCTCATATCCATTACCCGGAATCATTTGTTGTTTGGATCGGCCTTTTTTTGACTCCCTGCATTTCGCTGCTTTCAAGTAAAGGCGTATTGGCCACCATTTATTCCTTTAGAGCGATAATTTCGATCTCGGTCTTATTGGCGTTGATGGTCAGAGCCGAGCTAATGCAAAGAAATGACAAAGAAAGCCAGCCAGCTCTTTTAAGTCATGAGGAACTTTGAAGTTTCTCTGGGCCAACATCGTGTGTGCTTTTGTTTTGCTTACCCATTGCCGCGGATGTCGAGTTGATGTCCGTTTTCGAACATGGGGCCGCAGAAGGCAACAAAAAACCGGCGGTCGGCTTCGCGCCGGACAGCAGCGGCTTTTCCTTCTCGGCTGTATTCGAAACTTGTCTCCACCGGCATTTTTTTTCAAACCCGGTCAATAGTCTCAATGTAACTCCAAAGGCCGAAACAAGTCAAAAGTTTATTGGTAGTCGGCAGGGAATGTGTCAAGATTTGACGCCATTAACATAGCGAAAACCGATTGACATAATGCCTATTGTCGGTCATATAAATTTTATGAATGAATTTTTCGTATACTGGTTGATATGGACATATGACCGTACTAAATATTGGGGTACATGCAGTTGCATCGCACAACAGTAAATTTCCCCTGAGTTTGTTACTGAAAGTGAATGCTTGTCAATAATGAACTATCCAACCGCCGAGCAGGTGCTCTTCCTGCACGCCCGCCTGATCGATGAGAACTGTTGGCTTTGAGGAGATTCCGCAAGCGCACCCAGACATGCTCGAAGAAGGCCATGCTTTCGGGAATACGGTGGCACTGGTCTGTGCAAAAGAGCCCGGGCTTTGGAAAAGTTCATAACTCATAGTGACGACTTCAGTCGCTCAGGGGGAAACGACGACTAAAGTCGTCACTATGAGCCAAAATTTGGATCCACTGATACTTGTGATTCTTGCAAGACAAACCGGGTGCTTTGCACCCGGATGCAAGTTCAACGTCGAAAGCACTGACCCGTCCGCCTCGCAAGCGAGAGCGTTGCGGGCAGGTGTGCTTTTGCCTTTTCGGCCTATGGCCGAAAACTCAAGCCACCCGCTTCGCGGGTGGTAGTTGACGATGGGAGAAAATAAACACATGAGACAATGGGAAGTACGAGACAAGTACACCGGGGAGCTAATTGATTCTCTGCTCATGGACTATCGGCGCGACCTGCGAAGCAAAATCCATCAGGCCTACCGTGCCCGGAACGCTGTGCAGGCCCTGTCATGGGACCGAAGATTGGCCATGATCCGGGATGTCGGCGAGCGCATTGCGACCCACCGCGAGGAGCTCATCTCCCTCTCCATCCGGGAGGCCGGCCAACCCCGCAAGTTTGCCACGTGGGAAGTGAACCGCACTGAGGAGATGGCCCGCACCTTCGAGACCCGCATGCAGCTCTTGCGCCCTCGCGTCTTGCCGGCGCTCCAGGGCGATAACGTGTGGGTGCGCAAACCCTACGGCGTGGTGGGTGCCGTTGCGCCGCGCAACGTTCCACTCGTGGTGCCATTCTTCATGATTTCGTGCGCACTGGGGAGTGGTAACACTGTGGTGGTCAAGCCGGCCTCTACCGCTCCGCTCACCACCCGCTGGCTGGTAAACGCCTTCCGCGAGGCAGGAGCACCGGCCGAATCTGTTCACTTCACCACCTGCCCGGGCGAAGAGACGGCCTGGGAGTTCATCGAGAATCCCGAACTGGACGTCTTCGTCAACTACTCCTCCACGGCGGTCGGCAAAGACAACCTGATCAAAATGGGCCAATACCTGGACAGCACCAAGCGGCAGGTGGGCGAGTGCTTGCTGCACATTGAGGGGCGCATGAAAAAGTACGTGCCGGAACTGGCCGGCAACGACCCCTTCATCATCCTGGCCTCGGCAGACCCGGAACAGGCGGTGGCGGCGGCGGTGCTGGGTGGGTTCGCCAACGCCGGCCAGATGTGCATCGCCGCCAAGCGTTTCCTGGTGGCTCGTCCGGTGGCTGACACATATCGCAGCCGTTTGGTGCGGGCTATCCGCGCCTTGAAAGTCGGAGACCCGACGGACCCTGACACAGACATCGGCCCTATCGGCAGTCAAAACACACTGGATGTGGCGGCATACCACGTCAGCGAGGCGCTGCAACGAGGCGGCCATATACTCGCCGGTGGCAAGGGGCATCTCCCGTTCTTCTCCCCGACGCTGATCGAGTTCGACAAGGAAATGGTGCTCGGCAAGCCACTGCTGGAGCAACCCTTCCTGTGGGTGGAGGAAAGCTTTGCTCCGGTGCGTTCTCTGGTGGTGTTTGACACGATAGAGGAAGCGCTGACGCTGGCCAACGATACGACCTACGGGCTGGGTGCCAGCGTGTTTGGTTCGTCGAACGAGGCGCGTTACGTGGCCATCAGGCTAGACGCAGCGCGGGTGATGATCAACGAGAGCCCGCTATACGGCGACGATACGCTGCCGCTGGGCGGTGTCAAAGATAGCGGGCTCAATGGGGCTATGGACAAGATCGAAGAGATGACCTACGTGAAGCGCGTCCATGTGGGCAGTAAAGGATAGAAATACAGCTGGTTACAAGACCACAGCACTTAAAGTCAGGTTGTGGGTCTCCGGAAATTCAGTGGGAC
>CAZQAF010000113.1:0-8907 GCA_964591175.1 uncultured Desulfobacteraceae bacterium
ACTATTCGGCGGCCGAGCAAAAATGCCCGCAAAAGATGGCCATCGGCAAACTGATGAGAGAAGCGGTGGATATATTTCTCATATGATCGATATCCGCCAAAATCCGATTGTTTTTGGGAGTACTTCTGAATGGATGATAAGCCTACCTATGAAGAACTGGAGAAAAGGGTCAAAGAATTAGAAAGTGAAGTCGATCCTAAATCTGAGCATATCAAGGTGTCCGGCATCAACATCGAATGGGATACCAACCAGGGGACCTGCGCTTTCGAGAATCTTCCCGTGGCGATGATGTGGATCGATACCACCCTTGCAGGTCTAATGTCCGGGGTTCAGGCCATGGTTGGAACGGAGCGTTTTAGCCTGGCGCTGCAGAGTGAAGGCCGTAACAGTGTTGAAGACGACTGGCAGGTCATTTCAAAATTTTCGGATTTTGGGGACGGATTTAAAGCCATTGCCAATATTGCAGCCGTTGCGGGCTGGGGAGATTGGAATCTTGTCTCGATGGATCAAGACAGTAAGAAATGCCGATTCAGGGTGAAGAACAGTTGGGAAGGCCGCTACCAAAGATCTTTAGGTGTTTGCTGGAAGAGCGGCATGCTGGCCGGGAAACTGGCCGGCTACTGTTCGAAATATTTCGGGACCAACTGCTGGGCCAGGCAGACCGCATTTATTGCAAAAGGGGATTCTTATGATGAGTTTATCATCGAACCTTCGGATCGGTCCATAGAAATGGAAATAGAAAACCTGCTGGTGTCCGACGAAGCCACTCGGGCGGATATGGCGGTGGCGCTTCAAAAGCTGCGGGAAGAGGTGGAAGATCGCAAGCGCGCAGAAAAAGCACTTGGCGCGAGTGAAGAAAAATATCGACTTTTATTTGAAAATGCCAATGATGCTATTTTTATCGCTCAGGATGGATTCATAAAATTTCCGAACCCTCAGGCTTTGAAAATGACGCGTTATACAGAAGAAGGACTTTCAAAAATTCCCTTTGTCAACCTTATCCATCCACAAGACAGAGATTTTGTACTCGAAAGGCATAAAAAAAGGTTGGCAGGAGAAGATTTGCCAATGACATATTCCTTTAGGATTATAAATAAATCCGGTGAAGAATTATGGGTTCAAATCAATGCCGCAGTAATTACCTGGGAAGATAGACCTGCTACCATTAACTTCCTAAGAGACATCACAGAGCAGATGCATCTCGAGCAGCATCTTCAACAATCTCAGAAGATGGAATCAATCGGCACGTTGGCCGGCGGAATAGCTCATGATTTCAACAACATTCTGGGGATCATTATCGGCAATGCGGAATTGGCTCTGAATAATATTCCCAGAGAAAATAAAGCCCAATCGAATCTTGAAGAGATCCGAACAGCCAGTCTTCGCGCAAGAGACGTCGTCAAGCAGCTTCTTAGCTTCGCGCGCAAAACAGATCTGGAGAAAAAACCGATAATTATCGCTCCCATTATAAAAGAGACCCTAAAGCTTTTAAGATCATCTGTTCCCACAAGTATCGACATTCGGCAGAACATTTCCAAAGATATTGATACGATTATGGCGGATCCCACACAGATCCATCAGATTATACTTAATCTTTGCACCAATGCGGTTCATGCCATGCCTGACGGCGGTATCATAGAGGTTGCCCTTAAGAATATGGAACTCGATGAAGCGATGGCCGCTCGATATGCCGATTTAAAACCGGGTCTATATGTAAATCTCATCGTAAACGACACGGGTCATGGCATCCCGGAGGAAGAAATGGATCGCATCTTCGATCCTTATTTTACGACCAAGGAGGTGGGGAAAGGCACAGGAATGGGATTGGCTTTTGTTCACGGTATCGTCAAAAGCCATGAAGGTTGGCTTTCCGTGGAGAGCGAACCCGGAAAAGGAACGATTTTCAGTATATTTTTTCCGGCGGTTGAAAAAGAAGCCGTGATCGAAACCGAAACAGCCGAAGAGGTTCCCACAGGAAATGAAAGGATACTGTTTGTCGACGATATGGAATCAATGGTTTTCATCGGACAAAATCGGCTGGAGAAACTGGGATACCGGGTAGAGACCAGAATGAATCCGGTTGAAGCCCTGGAATTATTTCGTGCCGACCCCCATCGATTTGATCTGGTGATTACCGACATGGCCATGCCCCGGATGACCGGAGACCGGCTTGTGAAGGAAATGCTGAAGATTCGTCCGGATTTACCGACGATCTTATGTACGGGGTTCAGTGAAAAGATAGATGAAATAAAAGCAAAGGAAATCGGGATTTGCGAGTATATTGAAAAACCGCTTACCATGATTGATCTGGCCAAAGCGGTTCGAAAAGTTTTGGATGAAAATAAATAGAAGAAGTTTTTAAGCGTCGATGGCGGATACAATCTTTATGATACATGGTATGTGGAGCGGCGGCTGGTATTGGGAAAACTACGTTCGGTTTTTCGAAAGCAAAGGGTATCGATGCGTTACGCCGACGCTTCTTTATCACGACATAAGCGTTCATGAAGATCCGGATCCCAGGCTCGGATCAACAAGCGTTCTGGATTATGCAAACCGGCTGGAAAAAGAAATATGCCGGCTGGAACCGCCCATTTTGATGGGCCATTCCATGGGCGGGCTCCTGGCGCAGATTCTCGCTGCCCGAGGGCGTGCCAAAGCCCTTGTTTTGCTGGCGCCTGCCCCGCCCGCAGGTATTAACGCCCTCACCGTTTCCGTGCTCAGATGTTTTATGCGTCCGCTTTTCAGATACGGATTCTGGCGAAAGCATCACCGAATCAGTTTTAAAACGTCTGTGTATGGAATACTTCATTTGATGTCCCCCGAGGATCGACGGGCGATCTATGAAAAAATGGTCTTCGAGTCCGGAAGGGCGGCTGCCGAGATCGGGCTGTGGTGGGCCGACCGGAGCAGGGCCAGTCGGGTGGATGAGAAAATGGTGACCTGCCCGGTGATGGTGATTGCCGGCAAAAACGACAGGATCACGCCGGAGAAGGTGGTCCGGAAGGTGGCGGAAAAATATAATGCCCTCGATCATTACAGGGTTTTTGAAAATAATGCCCACTGGTTGATCGCCGAGCCCGGCTGGGAAGATATCGTTCAGCATATCTCCGACTGGTTGAAAGAAAATATCTGATGATCATTCAAGGTGAGAAGTTTTACCCCAGGCTTTTTTGCTCCGCAGGATTTTTTTCCGGGCCGTTTCCCAATGGATGATGGTTTCGGTCTGGGGCTTGTTAAACCCCAAAAAGAACACCCCTCCGGGGCATCCGAACTGTTTATCGGAAAAATAGGCAGCGGTCTTTTTTCTGCGGGCCCGCCAGATATGGCCCATCACGCAGGAAAACTGACCGAACACCTTTTGCAAGTCAATAAAATACTCAATGTATTCATTCGGTTAAAACTTTCGCGTTCTCCCGGATCAAGGTCCGGGATCTACGACTTGAGCTTGAACAAAAATGAGCATTTCTCAAAGGTCTCTATGAAGATGATTCAACGGCGAGTCCCGCCATGCGGGGAAACTTCGTAATCGGGCGCTGGATGTATTTTTGAAGATGCCTTGTCGTTATATTTTTAATACGAGCTTAAATCCTTCTTGATCTGCCCATTTTACCAAGGCATTTTTAAGCTTTTCAAGTCCTTCTTGATCCGTTTCAGGGATTCGGACCCGGAACTCAACCGGTAACGTCTCAAAAGCAAGATTGGTATGCACATACCATACCGTATCATTGGTATCGGCAGATATCGCTTGTGTAATTTCTACAAAATCATTTCCTTTTTTAAACAGCATATCCTCTCTCCCTAATATTTATTAAGAAGATTCAATAACACCTAAATTGAGCGATTGTCAAGGCTTGCCAGCCTCTGGCGGTGTTTCTCAGATAAGTCCCGCCCAGCGTGGGAAGATGACTTATTATCTACTGCACAATGACTATCCCGGCCAAAGTTCCTTTGGGCATATCCTGGGGTTTGGCGTTGCTCCCGATGGGGTAAATATCCCACCCTGCCGTTGTCACCATTTTGTAGACATCGATGCCTACCGCTTCCATGGACGGCCTCGATAGCAGCGAGAAACGGCATTTTTCCCCTTCCATGGCCTGACAGCTCTTTTGTTGGCCGCAGAACGTGTGCCGGCAGGATCCTGCGCCGAAGCCGAAGGCCAGGTAGTGACCGTCATAAAATGCCATGGATTCCACTTCGTTCACGATTTTGAAGACCTCCTGATAGACGGCCACGCGTTCTTTGATGGTGGCCCTGTCTCTAACGATAACCTCGGGCGGCACATCCTTGACAAAAAGAACAGCCCATTTGTATTTTTTCAAAAGCTCCCGCAATTCCGCCGGCTTCATCGCGTTAGGCGGGCAATGCGCGCTCACACCGTAGCCGAAGCATCGGGGGATCCGGCACTTCAGGGTTACCCGATCGTCCACCGGAATGTCATCGGCCTTGACCACCATTGCATTGGATGCGCCCAGCTCGAGGGCTTTGGCCGCATAGCGCTCAAGATCCTTTGGCAGCCGGCCTTCATTCATGTCCAGGGTTATCTTTTCTACCTTTTTTCCCATCTTCCCTCCTTTTTGCCAAACAACAAAAACACCGTTACACCGCACAGGCCGAATATCGCAAAAAAAGCCGAAACAGCCCTAAAAGAATCTTTTTAAATTCAATGACAAGGGTATTTGTACATCGATTTCGGACTTCTTGAAGGTGTGCAATTCAAAGTCCTCTATTGAAATTTTCATATTCGATATTGAAGGTCAAGGGCTTTCTACATGCACGTTTCCAACGGCAATCCATTTTAACATTGCAGATTGCGTTCAAGAGCAAACGGCGTCATGGGAAATCCTGCAGTTCGAAAGTCGAAGGGTGTTTTAAACTTATTGAAAAGTCGCTGAACAGTGGAATGGTACGTTAGAAATGGTCTTTTTTGATTCCCCGCCGTCCTTCCCCTCTTTGGACGCCTCTGACCCAGTCCCATGCGCGTTTTTGCCAGTCATCTGTCCGGTCGGCGTCGGGAGATCCACGGTGGAAGCGCAAGATGCAGGTATCGAAGGATATGAGGTTTATTTTCCCTGCCTAAACTCCCAGGGCGGGGTAGGATTCGGTTCGTTCCATAAGCCGATTTTGTCGTATCTGGCAACGATTTCAAGGTTTAGCCAATCCTCGCAAAATGTGGCTTTGCAATATTTCTGGTAGACCCAGGCCAGGCCGTTTTGAACAAGGGATTCGTTGAGCGATTTGCCGTTGACAATAACGATGCCGACCGTGCGGCCGTATGGGTCTTTTCCCCTGGTTTCAACGTTAACGGTTTTGCCATATACCATATCAACAGCAAATTGCTTTGCCTCTTTACCAAACGCCTGGCCGATTTCGGGTGTGTCGATCCCATAGAGCCTGAGCTTTTCGCCTTTACCTTTGTGCAATACCGTGATTCGATCGCCGTCTGAGACACCCACGACCAAACCGCCCCAGGTTCTTGCATCTTTGGCCGTCTTTTTCGATGAAAACGGAAATGAGAATTGACTTTCCACATGAACCTCGCCGCCGGCAAAGGCATTGGATATGACAAGGGCAAAAATAATTGCCGTCCACAGCGCGATTCTAAATATGGAGGTCGTCATTTCACAATCCTCGTTTTTAAGGAGTCTTTATTATCCGGCAATTGACACGGCGGGTCCGCCAAAACATCCGACCGCCGATATTTTTTGACGACCGTGCAAAATATCCTTGCAGATCGTTCAAGTGTCGGCTTATGCTGACAAGATATAAATGATGATACGGCAACAAGGCTCAAAATAAAAGGAGGAATTCATGAAAGTTCGCATCAACCGTCAATGCATGGGGGACCGCAACTGCAACAAGCTTTGCCCGGAAGTCTTTGAATACGATGAGGACCAGTTGTTGTCCATTGTCAAGTTCGATGTCATACCGGAGCAGTACCACGATCTGGTGCGTCAGGCAGCCCAGGAATGCGTGCCCGATGCCATAGAAATCGAAGAGTAATCCCTATGTCTCATCAATGATCAGCACGATCAGCTCCCGGGGGCCGTGTACGCCAAAGGCCAAGGTCATTTCAATGTCGGCGGTCTTTGAAGGCCCGGAGATCAGCAGGGCATTGGTGGGCATATGATCCGACCACTTCTCGGCCTGGATGATTTCGCAAAATGTGTTGTAGACCCTGTCCGCCGCCAATACGGCAATGTGCACCGGCGGAACCAGGGACATCAGGCGAGGTTCCTTCTCATCCGGCCAGAGCACGATGGCACCGGTTTCGGCAATGGCACCCATGGTGGTGGTGATGGCGGCATCGATCTGAAACAATTCGTCTTTGAAATCCTCTGCTTGGCCTTTCCAGGAGCAAAGGGCCGGAAGTTCCTGGGATTCAGCCGGCCAGGCATCTTGCAATTCACGGCCCATGGCGGTTTCCGGAGAATAGAGCAACCTTTTAAGGTTGCGATTTTTAAGTATCGCCTGAAGCCGATCGACCCAATCCCGGGAATTGGCCGTCTCGATTTGGGTGCGCATGGCGCTCATCAGCGTGATCAGCCGTTCCAGACGGTGGGTGCGGTCGTAGGCGGCGGTGGGCAGACAGGCGACCGGCGATATGTCCGGCGCCTGTGCAGCGGCTTTGTGGAGCCGCTTTAGAATGCGGTCGCGGGTAATATCAGCCATTGGGCACTCCTTTCTCCCGGGCCAGTTGATGCAGGCTTTTGGGCGCAAACTGCGGCCGGCTGCGGACCTGGGTCCAGGCTTTTAAAGGGCCTATGGCGGGCAGCAGATGTCCGATCCGGCCTGCCAATTTAAAAATCAGCCGGTTTATGACCGGATGGCTGTTGGCCAGGGCCCAGGCTTTCCAGGCCATGATTTCCATCAAGTTCCTGCGATAGCCGTGCCCCGGGATCACAGCGCTGCCCGAGGCGTCATAACTTTCATTGCGTACCCGCCGGATGAGGGTGGGGATGGGAATCCGGACCGGGCAGACTTCTTCGCAGGCGTTGCACAGGGTTGAGGCCATGGCCAGATCCCCGGCGGCCGAAAGTCCTTTGAGCTGGGGCATCAGGATCTTGCCGATGGGGCCGGGGTAGAGAAATCCGTAAGCATGTCCACCCAGCCGGGTGTAAACCGGGCAATGATTCAGGCAGGTGCCGCAGCGGATGCAATACAAGGTCTGGCGCAGTTGGGGATCGGCATAGATGCGTGATCGGCCGTTGTCCAAAAGTATCAGATGGACTTCCAGGGGACCGTCTTTCTCACCCGGCTTGCGCGGCGAAGTGATCATGTTGAAATAGGTCGTGATGCGCTGGCCGGTGGCCGAGCCGGTGAGCAGCCGCAGCAGGGGAGGGATCTCTTCCAGCTTTTCCACCACTTTTTCGATGCCCATGACGGCGATGTGCACAGGCGGCACCGTGGTGCACATTCGGCCGTTGCCTTCGTTTTCCACCAGGCACAATGTGCCGGTTTCAGCCACGGCAAAGTTCACCCCGCTGAGGCCCGCATGGCCGGCCTGGAATTTTTTTCGCAACGTGGCGCGGGCGATGCGGTTGAGGGCTTCCACGTCCTCGGTGTAAGGGGCGCCCGGAATTTTGGCATGGAAGGTGCGGGCGATCTGGTCTTTGTTTTTATGCACGGCCGGCACGATGATGTGCGAGGGGGTCTCGCCGTCCAGTTGAATAATGAATTCCCCCAGATCGGTCTCCAGGGCCTCGATGCCGTGGCGGGCCAGAAACTGGTTGAGGTGCATCTCCTCGGAAACCATGGATTTGCCCTTGACCAGCCGGGTGGCCTTATGCCGCTGCAGGATTTCGAGGACGATATGGTTGGCCTCGTCAGTGGTCTCGGCCCAGTGCACCTGGATGCCGTTTTGGGTGCATTTTTGCTCCAACTGCTCCAGCAGCCGGGGCAGCCGGCTCAATGCACGTTCTTTAACGGCATTGCCGTAGCCGCGCAGTTCCTCGAGTTCCCGGGCATCGTCAAAAACGTCCTGGCGTTTGACCCGAAGGCCGTCCATGGCCGAGCGCAGGTTTTTGCGCAACTGGCGGTCTTTGAGGGCCCTGGCGATATTCTTTTTGAAATCGAAACGTGCGGGCTTAGCCATTGGTTCGCTCCCATAAAAATTCGGCGAGGTGCTGGGTTTCAACGTCCAGGCCGCATTGATCCAGGGCGCCGCGAATGTGCAGCAGGCAGCCGCAGTCTCCGGAGATGACCCGCTTAGCGCCGGTTTGAACGATGTCATCGATCTTGTCGCGCACCATGGCACTCGAGATCAGCGGGTGCTTGACAGCAAAGGTTCCACCGAAACCACAGCATTCATACTCCCGTTCGAGTTGGGTCAGCTGCACGTTCGCCAGTTGGGCCAAAAGGGCCTTGGCATTCTTGATCACCCCCATTTCTCGCATGGCGTGGCAGGAAGAGTGCCAGGTGACTTTCATCGGATTTCCATGATCGGTCAATCGGATCTTTAAGACGTCTGTCAGAAATTGGCCCAGTTCAAAGACACGGCCTGAAAAACGCAGGGCCCGCTCTTCGTCGCGGTCACCGGCAAACAGTTCTGCATAGTGGTGCTTCATCATGCCGGCGCATGAACCCGAGGGCACCACGATGGGATAGTCCCGGTTGAACGTGTACAATTGCCGGCGCGCCACCTGCCGGGCTTCATCCGGAAATCCTGAATTGAACGCCGGCTGCCCGCAGCAGGATTGCGACCGGGGGAACAGCACGGTGATGCCTTCGCGCTCCAGCAGCCGAATCGCGGACAGGCCGGCCCGGGGAAAAATCGCGTCGATGATGCAGGTGCCGAAAAAGTAGACTTTGTCGGGTCTTGGCGGGTACAGCGGCATGGGAATGATCTCCGGACCGAGACCTTTGCAAAACGCCCCTTTTTGCCCAATTTCTGCGTCACACTCAAATTTT